>JAKLIR010000074.1 GCA_022709505.1 bacterium
AGCGGCGCCGAGTTCGTCGAACACGTCCACTCTTATCCCGTATTTGAATCCGGAACATGTAACCGCGACACCGGTGGCGACCGTTCCGCCTGAGTTACAAAACCCTTCTCCGTTCAAATCAATGATAGTAGGCGTTGCTATGCCCGGAACTACGTATGCAAGCTGCGTGTCGTTAGCAGTATTTAAGTTCAGGAATCCGGCTTTCATACTTGAAACCGGTCCCGGCGTCGGAGAGGCGTAGAATAAACTGTTCCCCATTTGTGTGGTAGCATCGACGCCGTTCAATTTAACATCGGAAAGTAAGAGAGTACTCACGGGATTGCCGAGTTGGTCTTTAACATTTATCCGGGTGGCGTAGCGCACGCCTCGACACGTCACCACAGTTCCGGTCGCAACCGTCGTTCCGCTGTCGCACGGCGTCGCGCCCGAAAGGGTTATATATGTCTGTTGTGTGGCGCCCGTGTTAATGTTTTGAAGTTGAGTGTCGATCAGACTGTCGAAATTAACGAAGCCGGGAATGTACTTAACAAGAGTTCCCGTCGAAGATACGACGTCGTAATATAAGTTGTTCGAGTTCGTCGCGGCGGCGTAAAGACCGCCGATTGAGAAATCGGTTGCGGCGACCGCCGGAAGCGGACTTCCGAGCTCATCGTTCACGGTCAGCTTGATCCCGTAGAGCATGGACGCCGTTCCATTGTTTTGAATGGAAGTCGAGTATGTGGTGAAACCAGTCACCGGGGCGGTAACCATACCGGGCCTTTTGACCGACATGGTGATGGAAACACCATTCGTGCAGCTTGCGCCGGCTCCCGGCGTCACCATGATAGTGCCCGGAACTCCTGTGGCCAGATCGCATGGATCCTCATCGGTACAAAACAGTTCAGTCCCGGCGCAGTTATAGAATAATGCGGCGTTGCCCAATGTCGAACCGAGTTCGGATGTCACCACCACATTAAGGTCCCCGGTACCCGCGAGCGCCTTAATTCCCGGAACCATTAAAAGAGCCGCGATCATTGTTACGATAAAGAGATTGCGTCGGATCATAAAGTACCTCCATTGACATACAACCCGCCGGCCGCTACGCGTTGCGTTAAGATTTGCATCGTGTCGCCTTGGCCGTCGGCCACTATCTTTTTTCTTCTCTTGTCAGCCCCGCGAATCACGGGACATGTTATCTCATCCCTTAAAATCATTTAAAAAATAACTTCGAGTCCGGTTCTGATTATGTCCTGCGAGTAATCGTACACCGGCGTCACGGTATCTGAATATTTGCCGTTCTCGTACGAAAGGTTCATCGAATACGTTTTATCGAACGCGTACTTTAAACCCGTCTTGTACCATTTCTCCGAGTTGTCAACGGATGTGCCAGTGTTTTCCGACATCTCGTATCTGCCCGTCCACATCAATTTAAATGGTATGATGTTCCACCCGAGCGAGACATAAAGGTTTTTGTTTTTGGAGTTCGCCCCGGTCGCGGTGGAGACCGTGAGGCTGTCCGAATCGCTGATCCCGTATCCGGCGGAGAGCGAGAGTATGTCCTTGAAAGACGTACTCAGAGAAAACATATTGACCGTCGTATCGGTTACGACACCTGAGCCGGTGTAGGTGTTGTTCTGCCAGACGCCGCCCAAGCGCGTCTCGGTGAACACTTTCGTGGGCGGCAAAAGCAACGTCGCCGTAACCCCGTCGCTTTCGGAAACGGTTCCGTTCGACACCAGCTTGGATTTTCTGTAGGTGAGAGCTTGAAGCATCTCGTAGTTGACGGTCACGAAGGCGTTTCCGCGCTTTGTCGTTATGTCGGTGGACCTTGTATCGTACTGTTCGTACTCCCCGCCCGTGGTCAGGAATTCAGTCACCTTGTAACTTCCCTTTGCGCGATAACCTTTCCTGTCGCTCTTCAAATACTTCGAGCTGCCCTCGGCGATCGGAAGAAAATCCGCGCCTATGTCGTAAGCTTCAGCTTCTCCCGAGAAGTCTTTTAAAGAGCCGGTCAAAGCCGCGCGCCACGCGCCGCTGTGCTGACTTTCCGCCGTGTCCTTGAACCTGTGCGTGTTCAGGACACCTTCGAATGAAGCGGTCAGGTCTTGTGTGATTTTGTATTCGTGCATCCCGCCGATAAGCGCGTCCCTCGAAGGCGTTCCGCTCAATGCATGCTCTTCGTCGTCCTTTTCAACCGCGGTCAGCGCGGTGATGTAACTCGTATTCTTCTTGTTCCAATCGTAGCTGCCCCGTAGCCCGGACGTCATCTGCTTGAACGTTCCGCTCGTGCTCGGGTCCTGCGTTCTCCCCGAAAACACGGTCAAGCCCCACGGGCCGTCCCTCCGGTCAACTCTCATCCCGGCGAGTTCCGTTCCGAGAACAGTCAGGTCCGAAAGTGAAAACCAAGCATTTCCGAGAACCGCGCTGAAATTGTCATCGTTATAGTTCAATCTCACCTTGTCTATTTCGATGTCAGTATAGTACTGGGTTTCCCTGTGGATCGTTCCCACCAAGGTCCGACCGGAAGACGAATTGGCGAAAGAAAGGTCCGTATTGAATTTCATGCCTTCTTTTTCCTTAAATATCTGTGACACGTCGAGGCTGCTTTGGGGAACGTACGCCGCCGTCACGTAATCCGTCGAGATGGAAACTCTTCCGGATGTGTTGTCCTCGTTTGAAACCGCCGTCAAGCCGCCGGCGCCCGCCGCTCCCGAACTTCCGATGAAAAACGACCATGAAAGAGGCTCGATGTCGTTCTTGTTCATATCTTTTGCCGTTATTCTGACATCGTATTGGCCGGCTCTCAGCGGATCCGCGGGTTGATAGACGATGTACGCCTGTGTTATTTCGGCGTTATCCGTGACATCCGCGCCGTTAAGGAATATCCTCGCCGACGTCGGGTCCATCGGCACGGCGAGATTGCTCGCGTCCGCTGCGATCATCGGAGTTGTTTCGTTTATACGAGCGCCCGGCGCGGGATAAGCGGCTGTCATCCGCGTCAGACCCATTTCGTCCTTGAGGCGTCTGTCGGTGTCGGTCTGTGAAAAAGCCGAGGCTGTAAAAAGCAGCGCCACGGCTACTGCGATAAATATTGATCTCACTATTCTCAATTCTCTAATGTCCCCTTTATCCCTAAGTCTTGTTAGTTTCAAGTTTCGATTCTTCCCTTTCAGTTTTCTTATCGAGCCGGAGGCACGTCCGGCGTCAACATCAGTGAGGCCTGCTTTGTAATGGAACCGGATTGGCCGGCCATGACCGCTGTGAGAATAACATTGGTCGGAGAGGCGGGAACCCCGGCTGTGAACATCACCGTCGCCATCCCGTTCTCGGATATCACCGTCATGCTCTGCGGAGTAACCCCGTAAGTGGCTGTAAGCAGAACGCTTGCGCTCGTGGGTTCGCCGAGGAAATTCGTTGTCTTTATCGTGGCGATAGCCGTGCTCTGTCCATCGCCGGAAATGGTAGTCGGAGTAACAGTAAGTTCGAGATTTTCCGTCGTGCTCCGGTTGATGATTCTTGTCAGAATGGCGTTGGCTCTGTTTCCTGCATTATCAGTTGCGTTAACATTTATTGTTGTTTCTTCCTTGCCGAGCTGGATCAAATGAGAGAAACTTCCGTCTTCCTCCACCCTAACGCGCAAACCATTGATTTGGAGTTGCGCACCGAACTCGGTCAGCCCCACAATATTGCAATAAATCATTTCGGTTTCCGTATAACAATCGCCCGCGCCGACGTCGAAGCTCTGAGCCGGCCTTGTTATGAGCAATCTCGGGGGAGTCGTGTCTTTCGTGACTCTTCTGATTATGCTTTGACTGTTGCTTCCTTTCTTGCCTGTCACGGTGATAACGTTCTCGCCCTCCATCAGCGCGAAGCTTCCGGTGAAAACGCCGTTTCCGGGAGATACGGGTAACGGAATGTCATTGACCGTAACATCTGATCCGGGTTTTGCCCTTCCCATGATCTGAATATTGCTATCTCTTGTCGTTACACCCTCTGTCGGGCTCGTTAGAGTAAGGTCGATAGAGTTATCTTCGGGCATCGGCTGCGTTCCCGTGGCCGACTCTCCCGGCGTCTCGGTTCTGGGCCTGAATTTTATAACCCTTGTCTTTGTTGCTGTTTTGCCGTTTTTGTTGGTTGCTTCTATTTTTATCTGATTCGTACCTTCTGAAAGTTCAACCGAAGCTGAAAAACTTCCCGTGCCGTCCGCCGTGACCTGTTGTCCGTTCACGGAAACAGAGCCGCCGGGATCGGTTTTGCCTTTAACCATGACGGGAGAAACGTCCGAATCGAGATCGCCGACCGGTTGAGTTATATCAAGCATCGCACCGGCCGCGTCGTCGAGTTCCTGAAAACCTTGAGTGTCTTCCTGCGCCATCGGCGCGGGCGACTGGGGTTGCTGGTTCTTTATTACCTCGGTTTTCTGCTTCTGAGACAGCAGCACTTCTCCGCCGGACACGCCTCTGACAGACACCGAACCTTCGAGGCATTCGACCGTGGTGGAATCATCGGCGCCTACCCCGACCCCGAGTTTTGTTCCTCGCACGCCTGCTATCGCCGTCGGGGTTTTCACTTCGAACGACGATGATGCATTGTTGAGCTTCTTAGCCTGTGCGTACATTTTCCCAGACCACATATTGAGTGAGGAATTCTCCGCTCCGGCCGCAAGGTTCTTTTCAAGCTTGTCCAGACGCATCTGTGAAAATGCGGTGAGCTTGATAACGTTCCCCTGCCCCCACTTGATCACACAGGACGATTGCGCACCCGTCTTTACGGTGTCGCCGCTCTTCACCAACGCGCCGTCTTTTACAGGCGCCCATGCACCTCCGCCCTTTTGGACCTGAACTTCGCCCTGAACGCCTGATATTGTTGCGATGGTCTCTATTTTCGGAGCGCTTCTTGCCACCGAAATCAAGACAAATGTAAATAATATTGCTGAAGCAATTGTGAAGAACTTCTTCATGGCATACCCCTTAAATTATTACTTTGTTCTAATCATTGTCTCACTAAATTAGGGGTTATGTCAATGTGATTTAAATAACACTAAAAACGAAATTTCTTCAAAAAACGCTTGACATTACATGCGTTTTTCATGGCTAAGGTTGATTTTTTTCGTGAATTATTCGCAATCCTTCAAGGGTTAGAAGAGGCTGAACCTCGTCAATTGTCTCGGAATCGGCGGCGATCATCGTCGCATACCCTCCAGTGGCGATTACCTTGGGATTGCATTTAAGCTCGGCTTTCATCCTCTTGACGAGTTCATCCACTTGCCCCACATAACCATAATATATGCCTGATTGCATGCTTTCAATGGTATTTCTTCCTATCAAACGGTCTGGCTTTTTCACTTCAACGCGCGGGAGTTTCGCCGCCGCCTTGAAAAGCGCTTCGATTGATATGCCGATCCCCGGGGCTATTGCGCCGCCGAGATATTCACTTTCCGAGTTGATCGCGCAGAATGTTGTGGCCGTACCGAAATCCACAACAATTACGGGGGCGCCGTACAATGACAACGCAGCTACCGCGTTCACGATTCTGTCTGCTCCGACTTCCTTTGGATTTTCATATTTGATATTTATGCCGATTTTTATCCCCGGTCCCACAAAAAGCGGCTCAACACTGAAATATTTCTTCCCCACATCCCTTAATGTGTCGTTAAGTGGCGGAACGACGTTTGAGACGATCACGTCCGTAATATCTCCGTGATCTATTCCGGTATATCTTAATAAATAAAGAAGTTGCTGTCCGTATTCGTCTGATGTTCTGTGATGCGCAGTGGATACCCTGAAATGTGTTTTGAGATTCCGGCCGTCGAAGACGCCGATGACAATGTTCGTGTTTGCCACATCTACAGCAAGAAGCATATTCATCTCTCCATCAAATGTTCATTTTGTTTTGTATGGCCGGAAGTATGATTTCCATGCTGATATCGAGCGCATCCGGAGAATGTGTCAGAGCGCCGACGGAAATCACATCGACACCTATTTCGGCGATCATCGTCACGTTCAGAAGGTTCACATTGCCCGACACTTCCACTTCAGCCCTGCCGTTTATCTCACGCGACGCCTCTTCTATGTCTTTAAGCGACATGTTGTCCAACATAATCGTCTCCGCTCCGGCCTCGATCGCATCCTTAACCTCGTTCATATTCCGCACTTCGACGACTACCGGCATATTAACCCCGCTGTTTCTCACTCGTTTAACAGCTTCGGCGATTCCTCCCGCGAAATCTATGTGATTGTCTTTCAGCATCACTCCGTCGAAAAGTCCGGTACGGTGGTTTGCCCCGCCGCCGCATCTCACCGCGTATTTTTCGAGAATCCTCATTCCCGGCGATGTTTTCCGGGTGTCTTTTATCACTGTCTTTGTCCCCTGCACCGCCCGTACGAACCTGAAAGTGAGCGTCGAGACTCCCGAAAGCTGCTGAATGAAGTTCAACGCCGTTCTTTCCCCTGAGAGCAGCGCGGTCGCTTTTCCCGCCACCTTGGCGAGCATATCCCCTGCTCTGACTCTCGCTCCGTCGTAAACAAATCCTTCGAAAATCGCTTCCGGATCGAGCTTCTTGAATACAGCTTCGGCGACAGCCATTCCGCAGATTATGCCGTCCTCCTTGGCTCGAATTCTCGCCTCGGCAGAAAGATCACCGAACCCGAGAGCACTGGTTGTCACATCGCCCTTTCCGATGTCTTCAGCGAGTGCGCGCTCGACGATTTCCATATATTCTTTTTCCGGAATAGGGATCGTCATGTTCCTATTTTTACCTTCGAGATGATTTTTTCGAGAGTCGCCACGGCGGAAAGCGCCGCGAGCGCGCTCGTTCTCGGATTTGATGGAAGCGGAGAGTTTTCAACTCTCATGAATAGGTTCCCTAAGTTCGTTCTTATCTCGATTTCGTGCACATTGATATTTATGCCCGGATCAGCCACAACCCGCACTTTCATCTTCTTGGGAGCGTCTGAAGCGAGCGCGAGAGTTGCAGCCACGTTCACATTCTTCGGGAACGCCGCGACAGCCTCTTCTGGAGAGCCTTCGAAAACCGTGAGCGGTTCTGAAATATCCTTTGTATTAATAGCATTTTTCTCAAGATACGGCGCTCCGGCAAGCCCTTTCGGCGGTTTTCTCGTTATGTGCGTTATGGATTCAATATCGCCTTTCGCAAACGCGAGAATACCGTCAACACCCGCGATCGCACCCGAAACCACGTGGAGTTCCGCGCCGTTTTCAGCACATTTGAAAAGGTCTATATGTTCGTGCTTCAAACCGCCGGTGCTCACGAGCAGGAGAACCTTTCCCGCCGCGACGCAGCTCCGAACTACTGAATCTACCGCGCCGCCGCCCGCGGCCTCGAGCACTATATCGCTTTTTCCAATGAGCTCCTCCATCGGCAAAACCGGCGGCTTTGAGGAAAGCGACGTTGAAAGTTCGGCAGCCGCTTCCGGCAATATGTCGAATACAGCGGATACTTCACATGGTATTTTCTTCGAGTCAATCGCGGCCGCGACATAAGACCCTATCGCACCGCATCCAATTATGCCGATCCGTGGAAGCATATCAGGCATGTTCGAGCATCCGTTCGAGTGATCTTAAGGCGCGCCGTCGCACGTCCGAATCAAGCTCGACTCTATGCTCCATCGTTTCGAGAGACCGGAGCACTTTTTCAAGCGTCGTCTTCTTCATGTTCGGACAGACACAATCGTCCGAGGGCGGGAAGAACTCCCGGTCCGGGAATTTTTTCTTAAGAGGATAAAGCATGCCGAGTTCGGTGCCGACAATGAACCTTTTCGCCGTTGTCTGCTCCACAACCCGGAACATCTGGCTCGTGCTGCAAACATGGTCCGCCGCTTCTATTACATCCGTTTTGCATTCGGGGTGAACCATGACCACGGCGTCCGGCATTTTTTCCTTAAGCGCTTCTATCTGATTCGTGGAAATCCTATGGTGGGTCGGGCAGAAACCGCGGGCGAGGATAAGGTCTTTCCCCGTCACCCTTTTAACGTATCCGCCGAGGTGGCGGCAAGGCACGAAAATTATAGGTTTCCCGTTCAGGGATTGAACCACTTTCACGGCATTTGCCGAGGTGCAGCAGATATCGCTTTCGGCTTTTACTTCCGCCGATGAGTTAACGTAGCAGATGGTGATCGAATCGGGATGCTCTTCTTTCATGGTGTGAAGGTCTTCGAGATCGACCATGTCCGCGAGGGGACATCCGGCGGAGGGTTCCGGTAGCAGAACTGTCTTTTTCGGAGAGAGAATGTGCGCCGTCTCGCCCATGAAACTCACGCCGCAAAAAACAATTACGTCGCAGTCTATCTGAGTCGCTTTTCTGGCGAGTTCGAGGCTGTCTCCCGTCGCGTCGGCTATTTCCTGCACTTCCGGCAACTGATAATTGTGAGCAAGAATGACCGCGTTTCGATCTTTTTTGAGTTTTACGATCTGTTCAATCAGTTTATCTTTCACTTGTTCCAATCCACCCGTTTGAGTAAGACATAAATGTTGATCGAACATATTTTAACGTCGGCGAAGCATAAAACAAGTACCCGCGACGTCAGTTTGATTCCGAAACGATCTGGAGGTGGGTTTTGAAGCCGGGCTCCTCCTCGGCGACTTTCACAATCGCGTTGTGCTCGTCCACGAACACCACTTTCGGTTTGAAGTTCGAAAGCTCGTCCTCGCTCACCATGCAGTAGGACATGATGATCACCTTGTCGCCGGGAGCGACGAGACGAGCCGCGGCGCCGTTCAGGCATACGTCGCCGGAAGCGCCGTTGGGCGATGGGATGACGTAGGTTTCGAGCCGGGCGCCGTTATCGACGTCCACAACCTGAACCTTTTCGTAAGGCAGCAGGTCCGCCGCCTTCATGAGATCGGTGCAAAGCGTGATGCTACCCACATAGTTGATGTCAGCACCGGTCACGACAGCCCTGTGAATCTTTGATTTGCAGAAGTGCCGGAACATAGCTGTCCTCTCTTTCCCCTCAAAGAATTATATTGTCTATCAACCGCGCTTTTCCCAAATACGCGGCGACCGCTATTAAAGTGCCCGGAAGAATTCCCTCCACCGGGCAAAGCGTTTCCTTTGAAACTGCTTCGAGATAGTCCAGTTTGAAGAGTTGCGATTCGGCAATCGTGTCACTGATCGCCGCCTTGACCTTCTTTGCGTCGGTTTCTCCGTTTTCGTACATCTTGAGCGCCTTTGTCAGACCTTTTTGAATCAGAGGGGCGGCTTTCCTTTCCTCATCCGTCAAATAAACGTTTCTCGAACTCATTGCAAGCCCGTCCGCTTCTCTCACCGTCTGCATCGGGATAATCTCGACGTTCATGTTCAAATCGCGCACCATCTTATCGATGATCAGATACTGCTGGGCGTCCTTCAGTCCGAAATAGGCTCGGTCCGGCATGCAGATGTTGAACAGTTTACAGCAGACCGTCGTGACTCCCCTGAAATGTATCGGACGGCTCACTCCGCACAAAAAACCCGACCAATCCACGACTTTTACGTATGTTTTGTATCCTTCCGGATACATCATTTCGTTCGTCGGAGTGAAAAGGTAATCGGCGCCGGCCTCCTCCGCGAGCTTCGTGTCGCGGTCGAGGTCTCTCGGATACTTCTCGAGGTCCTCGTTCGCTCCGAATTGTGTGGGATTCACGAACAGCGAGACGATCGTCGCGTCGTTCTCCGCGCTGCTCCGCCGCATCAGAGACAGATGCCCTTCGTGAAAATATCCCATGGTGGGAACAAGGCCGATGCTGCGCCTTTCACACTTGAGCGCGGATACGATTTCCTTCATCTTTTCCGGAGTCGGAATCCTTTGAATCATTTAACCGCCTTTTTTCCTCTTTTGGCGCCCGTGCCGCCCTTCAACTTGTCTATAACGGAATCCTCGATCACAAAAGAATGCTCCGGCCCGGGGTACTCTCCGTTCTTTACTTCTTTTAAATACTGCTTTACACCCCTTTTCATCGTGCGCCTTGCGTCCGTGAAGGTTTTTACGAATTTCGCGGGTTTACGGTCTGAAAGTCCGATCATATCGTGAAAAACAAGCACTTGCCCGTCGCAATGCGGTCCGGCGCCGATTCCGATTGTGAGCATCTCAAGCTCTTTCGTAAGAAATTCAGCAAACTTCCACGGTATGCATTCGAGCACCACCATGAATGCCCCCGCCTCCTGAATCGCAAGCGCATCTTCGAGAATTTCCTTCGCTTTCTCGTACTGTTTCCCCTGAACCTTGTATCCGATCATATTGACGGACTGAGGGGTGAGCCCGAGATGCCCGCAAACCGGAATGCCGCTCTGCACGATCGCCTTTACCACGGGAGCATACTGTTTCCCGCCTTCGAGTTTCACTCCGTTGCATCCGGTTTCCTTCATCAGCCTTCCCGCGTTTCTGACTCCCTCTTCCACGCTCACCTGATATGACATGAAAGGCATGTCGGACAGCACGAAAGCATCCTTCACGCCTCTCACGACCGCTGCCGTGTGGTGCGCCATCATGTCCATGGTTACGGGAATAGTGTCGTTGAAACCGAGCATTACGTTGCCGAGAGAATCGCCCACGAGGATGACATCCGCGCCGTTTTCGTCAAGCAGCCGCGCCGTAGGCGTGTCATACGCGGTCAACAC
>JAKLIR010000075.1 GCA_022709505.1 bacterium
CGATGAAAAAATGATAAAGATTAAGATAGACGACAACGAACTCGAAGCGCCGGCTGGCACGACGATTATGGAAGCGGCGCGAATGGTAGGGATAAGAATTCCCCGCTTGTGCTACCACCCCGATCTCAGCCAGTCCGGTTCGTGCCGGGTGTGCGTGGTGGAAGTGAAGGGGGTCGATTTTTTCGTGGCGTCCTGCAGCATGCCGATATCCGAAGGCATGGAGGTGCTCACCAACAGCCCGGAGATCCATCAGGCGAGGCGCGACATAGTCGAGCTGCTTCTCGACAACCATCCCCGCGATTGCCAGACCTGCGAGTGCGACGGGCGGTGCGAACTTCAGAATCTGGCGTATGCGACCGGTGTCCGGGAAAGGCTCTTCGAGGGCGAACGAAAGAGGTATCCTATCGATGACGCGAGCCACAGCGTGGTGCGCGATTCCGAAAAATGCATCCTTTGCAACAGGTGTGTCCGGGTGTGTGCGGAAGTTCAGGGCGTTCACAACCTCAGCCAGCAGTACAGGGGTTTCAAGACGGTCGTTACGCCCGCGCACGGCGCGAAAATGGACGATTCCGTATGCATCCAGTGCGGGCAGTGCATCAACGTGTGCCCCACGGCGGCTTTTATAGAGAAACGCCACACGAACAATGTCTGGAAAGCGCTCGCGGACCCTAAGAAGCATGTCGTGGTTCAGACCGCTCCCTCGATCCGCGCGACGATGGGGGAGGGCTTCAACTATCCGCCGGGCACGCCTGTGACCGGTAAGATGATAACGGCTTTGCGCCGTATCGGTTTCGACGCGGTTTTCGACACGGATTTCGGGGCGGACCTCACGATCGTGGAGGAAGCTCATGAACTAATAAAGAGGCTCAATGGGGAAGGGCCGCTTCCGCATCTGACGAGTTGTTCGGCCGCATGGGTGAACTTCCTCGAAAAATTTTATCCCGAGCTTATTCCGAACACATCTACATGCAGGTCGCCGATGTCAATGACATCCGTGTTGCTGAAAACATACTATGCGGAGAAAAAGGGGTTGGACCCGGCTGACATTTATGTCGTCGCGGTCATGCCGTGCGTGGCCAAGCATTACGAATCGAGGCGGGCCGAGCACTGTGACGATAAGGGCGCTCCTTATACGGACGCCGTGCTTACGACGCGCGAGCTGATCTGGATGATTCAGTGCGACGGTGTGGATTTCACCCGGTTGCCTGACGGGACGTTCGACAACCCGCTTGGGATTGCGACCGGCGCCGGCGACATTTTCGGAACAACAGGCGGCGTGATGGAAGCCACCTTGCGGACCGCCGCCGAGATCATGACCGAGAATCCGAATTGCAGGCTCGAATTTCAGGAAGTCCGCGCCGTGGAAGGCATACGGGAAACGTATGTTGATCTCGGCGCCAGAACAATAAGCATCGGAGTCGCGAACGGGCTTGAAAACGCAAAGATGCTGCTCGATAAGACGATATCCGGAGAAAAAGAGTTTCACGTGATAGAAGTTATGGCATGCCCCGGAGGATGTATCGGCGGCGGCGGCCAGCCGTACCCTCCGCAAGGGTTCAAAATACTCGACCCCAGACTGATCGAACTCAGAGCCAAGGCGATATATTCGATAGATGCGGAAAAAAAATACCGCCGTTCGCATCAAAACCCCGCGATCAAGACGCTCTACTCCGAATTTCTCGGGGAGCCGGGAAGCGAAAAGGCGCATAAACTGCTCCATACGAAATACGAACCGAAGTTTCCAAGGGGGATAAAATGAGCTCCTCAATTGTTTACAAGACAGAGACGGGAACGGATTGCAGCGCGGTGCTGCCCGAATCTATTCTTTCCTATATAGAGGAATGCAAGAAAAGCACGGAGCCCAAAAGTTGTCTGATATCGATTTTACATAAGGTTCAAGCGCATTTCGGATATCTCGGCGTCGAGCAGCTCGACGCGGTGGCGCAACTGATTCAAATTCCCACCGCGAAGGTGACCGGAGTGGCCACTTTTTATCACTTCTTCAGGCTGGTCCCGCGCGGGCGCTTCATCATTAACGTTTGCATGGGGACTGCCTGCTACGTCAAGGGCGCGGACCGGATCGCGGAGAAGTTCAGACAGGAGTTGGGGATAGATTTCGGCGAAACCACAAAGGACGGTTTATTTTCTCTCGAAGCAACCCGTTGTCTCGGCACTTGCGGGCTTGCTCCGGTCGTCATGATAGGCGAACAGGTGCATGGACAGCTTACACCGGATCAGGTGCCGGCTCTGCTTGAGAAGTACATTAAGATTGCTCAGACGACTGCGAAATGATTGCACGTGCGGAGCGACGCCTGAATAAACGCCCGCGTTTTTCCGGCGAAGAATCCGGAATATCGGGTGGGAGGGGATTATGAACATAAGAGTTTGGGCGGAATTTTTTTCACCTGAGGACGCCCGTGAAAAAAAGGTTGTGAAACTTCTTAAGAAGTACGACGTCACCCTCGGGATGGCGTTTCCTCCGGGGAGCATGAACGAAAGTTATGCGAAAATGTTGGCGGATTACGACCGCGCGGGCGTGTCGGTGATGCTCTGGGTTCTCTTGCCTGATACATCCGGGTATTGGGCGTGCGAAAGAAATTACAAGGAGTTTTCAGATTACGTCGATCGTATTTATGAGTGGGCGGACAAAAAGAAATTCAACGTACCGTGGCTCGCTGTCGATCTCGAACCTCCTTATTATCAGTTGCAGAAAGTGAAGAACTCGAAGCTTCCCGTTGCGATAGGAAACGCTGTTGAAAATTTGAGGGAGAACAGGAACCGGGGCAGATTCTATGATGCGAGTTCCGGCTACAACAGACTCGTCGAGAAACTGCATTCACGAAAAGTCAAGACGCTAACGGCCGCGGATTTCAAGGTGGTAGAAGATTTCAAACTCGGTACAATCGGGCATCAGGATGCAATGGAGACTCCGATTTCCACCGTGAATTGGGACATTGTGAGCTTCATGATATACAACTCGATGATGGTTGGATATTCAAAGGGATTGGTCAGCATGAAGGATGCGAGGTGGTACCTCTTCTCCGCCATGCAGGACATGAAAAAGGTGCTCTGGGACAGGGCGGGTGTTTCGATAGGCGTGACCTATATCGGGAAACTGGGAGACGAACCGTACTATGAAACGCCGGCGGATATGCTGCCCGATGTTCAAGCTGTTAAAGCGGCGCTCATCGATGACGTTTCGGTGTTCAACCTTGAAGGCATTCTGAGGAGCGACAAGCCCGAAGAATGGTTTGAAATGATTATCGGGGCTGAAGCGAATGTTCCGGAAATTTCCGTCAAAGCGAACGTTTTCAGGCTCGTGTTGCAAGCTGCTTCCGCGGTCCTTTAGCTCGCGTCAAAGCTCTCGCCATCTGAGAATCTGCTGATAGTTCGGTGTTGTCGTGCTCAATATCACGCGTCTTACGTCAGCTCGAACTTGTTTGGTGAAATGAGTAGTCTGACCCGTCCCTGTGATGTAGAGGATATTGTAATATGTGAATAATGGATTGCTGTCCGCTTTTGCATTCTGAACCGTCGCGGAGCAAGTCCATCCGGTTGTAACGGAGCAACCGCCGACGCATAGCACGCAGTTCATCGATGGAAAGTTTACAGTTTGAGAAAAATTCGTGGCGGGGGAGTTAATGTTAAGCCTTGTTTGCCATATTGAATATTCCACGCATGATTCCGCGCAATAGTACGCCTGCATTTCCTCGATCTGGTTCGTAACCATTTCGAGGTCGGAAAGTCGCATTATCTCCACGGTTATCATAAGCGCGGCGATAAAAATAACTATGAAAACCGCCATTAAGATAATGGACCCTTCACGTCCCTTAACGAGCATTTTACGATATAGGTTCTTACTCATCAGTTAGCCACCCAGATCGAATCCTCGACAGTGCATGTTTCACCGCTTGAGTCAGTAAGAGTCATGATTACTCTATCTCTGGTGCCGCCGGGCAGGGACATGACGCAGGGCGGCCCCACAGCCCTGCACGCCCAGTAGTATTCTCCAGTTGCGTTGTAGGCGAGAGCGACATTGCACGCCGCTCCACCCATGAACCACTGGAACTGTACTCGAGCAAGTGTTATGGTAGCCGGATCAACGCGGTCGCAGAATGTTTTCACGCAGACCGTATCTCCCGCGCTTCTAACGTATCTGTAAGTCTCCGTTGCGAATGCGGAAGTTCTCGCAAACATGTATCCTTCGCGAGATGTCCGCATCTGCACGTGAGTGTAAAATGTCATCGGATTCAGGTTCTTCTGGTTCGGGTTCGTCGCCCATGATTTCGGCGTCGGAGTAAGAGCCTGCCTCTCATCGGAGACTTCCATGGTGAAACGGAACGCTTGAATTCTCCGGGCGTCCGTTACTCCGGTGGTGAGTCTTCGCGTGTATGTGAGGTAGGTGAAGGTATCCACCGGGGCCGCGAGCGAGTCGTTTATGAAAACGGGCGAAGCCGTTCCGAATTCGAACTGAGAGGCGTTGTCGTAATTGAAACGGTACAAAGTGGACGAGGCCCAATCCGGATAGAAGTCTATATATTGAGTGCTGGTGCAAGCCGCGAGGTCGTAAGCTTTCCTTATTTCACGGCTGAGTTTATCCATTGAAATCCGGCCCACTTGAAGTACTTCGGCTCTTCGGTCGGAGGTCTTCCAAGAATCGAAAGTCGTGCTTATTAGAGGGAACAAAGCGAAGCCGAGCACCGCTACCACGAGTACTACAACGAGGATCTCGACGAGTGTTACGCCGTTATTGTTTACGTTTTTCATATATCGGCTTACCAATGGGGCGGTCTCGCCGCCATTTGAGTTTCAAGGTAAACGTCGGGTTCGCTTTGATCGGCCTCGAACACATCATCGTTGTTTTTGTCGTACCAAACTCGCACCTGAACCACTTTCAGACGGTTCGCGGTTCCGGTCCTGAAATAATTCCGTGCGGAGCATTCGTATTGGTTGAATGGGAAGGGAAAGTTGCACGGCGGCGGAGTCGCGAATAATTTGCCGAAGCTTTGTGTGGGAGTAGCACCGACGACAGCCGGGTCCGGGCAGTCTGAAACGGCCGTTTGGTTTGAATAGCAATTCGTCCGCGTTCTGAATTCCTCCACTTTCAATTGGGCGAGAAGGGCGCAATGCGTGAGGTGCTGTTCTTCAGATGATGTCTCGAGGGAGGAAGAGACCACGCGTGCGAGCGGATAAATGACCACGAGAATCAGAACGATCACCGTTATTATTTCGAAGATCGTGAACCCTTTTCTGCTTCTGAGCGGGTTGAACGATTTCTTCGTCATCTGTTCCTCTTCACTACCGGTTTGATCGATCTGAAACGGTAAAGGCCGTCAATGATATTATACATATTATTTGTTACGATTTAATATAACGGAGAATGGATTCCCGCAAGCTAAAATTCCGTTAATGTCACACTTCCGGTTCCCCTGACGACTGAGACTTTCCACCGGTACGCGCTGTTCTCGTCTTTCACATCTATATTTCCGCCGGTGAAAGGCGACGGCGTGCCGCTCGATGAAAAATAAAATGAGCTCGTGCTGTTATCGTTGAGAGTGATGTTATCTCGGGTTGTTACTGATTTTATAGGAGAAGCCTCGTTCCCATTCTCGAACACTTTCCAAGTGTCGGTGGCCGACCCCACTTTGTATAATTTCACCCAATATGTTTTCCCCGAATTGCCGGCCGTTCCTCCGCCGAGCGACAGCGTGCGCGCGTATCTTATATCCGCCGCGAGGTCGTGCGCGGTCGAGTAAACTTCGTGTTTCAGAGCGGCTTCTTTGGTGTAGCGGGGAACGAACATGCCCGCGAGTATGGCCACTATCACCACCACGAGGATCAATTCAACGACTGTTACGCCTGAATTGTGTTTGTATCTTCCGGGCATGAATGCCTAACACCTCTCCCTAAAGCTATACCCTTTGACATTCATTTTCAAACTTCGATGATCATTCCTTCTCTTGCTGCGACGGTGTTTTCAAACATCTCTCGCGTTTGGGCCTCTATACGTTCGATGAAAGCATCGTCGTGTGTGGGTTCGTGATGGAACAGGACGAGTTTCTTGACACCGGCCTCTTTCGCGACTTCCACTGCTACTTCGAAAGAGCTGTGCCCCCATCCGATCCTCGACTTGTATTCTTCCGGCGTATATTGAGCGTCGAATATCAGCATGTCCGCATTCTTCATGAAGGCGATGAATGATGCGTGATCGCCTCCGAGGCTGTGTTCCGTATCCCCGGAATACACGACCTTTTTGCCGTTCTCCTCTATGCTGAATCCGATGTCGTCCTGAGGATGTTTCATCAGGAACGGAGTTATGACGCAACCTCCGGCTTTCAGCGGCTCTTCCGTGATCTCTATGAAATTAAGTTTTGCCTTGAGTTCCCCGAAGCCGACTGGAAAAAACGGGGAGGACATCTGCGCTTTCAAAGCGGTCTTCACTTTCTCCTGACCGTGTATGTTTATTTCCATGGCGGGAAGATATGCGGGAACAAAAAAAGGGAATCCTTGTATGTGATCCCAATGAACGTGCGAGATGAAGACGTGAAGCTGTTTCTGGAAGTTCTCTCTCTTCAAATAGTCGAAGCCGAATTCCCGTATCCCCGTACCGGAATCGAAAATGAGCGACGAGCCTGACTCGGAAAGGATTTCCACGCAGGAAGTATTTCCGCCGACAATTAACGTGTTCTTTCCCGGTGTTGGAATACTGCCCCTGACGCCCCAGAATCTAATTTTCATAATTCCCTATTAATATGTGGATGACTATTATTTATTATTAATCTTTACTAATAATACCAAATAGTCCTCCATCTTAAAAGTATTATCTGTGATTTTATAATTTTTTTTCGTCGGGCTTGATATTTTTTTCGGCTTTTCGGAACACATCAAAACATAGTTCACACCTGTGAGTGTATTTGCACCCGGCATCCAAGTCAAATCCTGACATTTCGGCGAGCTCTATCGGGCCTCCGCTTGCAAGGGCGGAAAGCATCTCGTTCATCATCGCTTTTTTGAGTATGTCTTTGATATTTTCATGCGCTGCATTCCCTATTTTCAATTCATCGATGAAGATGTTCGCGTTTCCGCAGCATGCTCTGACGCTTCCGTCCGGCTCGATCCAGAGATAGCCGACCCCTTCGGGGCCGAGGCAGCCGAATCTTGATATCGGCGCCGTTTTCTCGAAAGACTTCACGGCGCTCAAGCAGGGGTCAACTGAGCGGAAAATGAATTCGTCGTCCGGGACGTTTTTCCACGTGGGCCTCGTCGGCGCCCAGAATCCGATTTTAATCGTCCCGTGTTCCGTTTCGAGTTTGTTGGAGTGGAGTGTTGCCCGGAAGCCGTTTTCATTCATGTGCGAAACCACCTCGCCGAGTCTTTCGATCGATCTCGCTTCGTTGATGTCGCAGCAGCCTATTGAGAAACGATCCAGTTTGAAAAAATCAGACGAGTTGATTATGAAATCGGCTATCAGTTCCGGCGCTATCGCCTTATGGAAACGGTCGCAACTGATCCTGAATCCGGCCGCGAATCCGATATCCGCCAGACGCGAGAAGAAGCGGCGCATTCGCGATGTGTCTTTTGCTATGTAACAATTCGTGGGCGGCCGGTGGGCCTTCATGCTGAGTTTCTTCCCGTGCGCGATCACTTCCACCATGAAATCTTCATAGAGAGTCGGTTCGCCTCCCGCTATCTGAAACGAATGTATCCCAACTTCTTTAGCTTCGTCCAGTATGCGAAGAGCCGTGTCTATCGGCAGTCTCAATCCCGGTGGTATGGTATCGAAGGGAATGTTGCAATGATCGCATCGCGCGGGACAATCGTAAGTCGGTGCGAAAGCGACGCCTTTCGGCTTGTACTCGGCTTTGTTCTTTTGCGGTAAAGTTGAAGATGTATTGTTCAAAGCGCCTGATTTCAATCGGTCTGCTTGGCCAGTTCGGCCTCTCTTTCAGTCAACACTTTCCATTTCCCGATTTTGAGTTCTCCGAGTTTTAGTTTGCCGATGGCGATTCTTCTCAGCCTGATCACCCTGTGTCCCACTGCGAGGAACATCCTTCTTACCTGTCGTTTCCGACCTTCTCTTATCGAAATATGTATCACGGCGGCGTCAACTTCTGGAAGAGGTTTGTCTCTTCTTCTCGTTGTTCTCTGTCTGTCGCGCGTAATTCCCGTACTTCGCACGATGGCCGGCGCGGTCGGGCCGTCTTCGAGCATTATCCCGACTCGCAATTTTTCAAGCGTCTCTTCGGACGGGATTCCCGCCACAACCGCTTCGTACGTCTTGAAAACCTTATGCTTCGGATGAGTGATCTCCTGAGCGTAATTGCCGTCGTTTGTTAGAAGCAAAAGTCCTTCGGTGTCGAAATCGAGCCTTCCGACGGGGAAAAGCCGAACGGGATAATCCTTAAAATAGTCCATCACAAGCGGACGACCTCGGGAGTCCGACGCCGATGTTATACATTTTTCAGGCTTGTTGAACATTATTATGTGTCTTGCATTTGAAGAAACTGTTTTCACACGTTTTCCATCTACCGCTATCTCTTCAGTTTCAGGGTCGGCTTTCGATCCGAGGGCCGAAACCGTCACTCCGTTGACTGTGACCCTGCCTTCCGTGATCAGCGCCTCGCATTTTCTTCGAGCGCCTAATCCGGCCTTCGAAAGTATCTTTTGAATTCTTTCCTCAGCCATTATCCCTCCGTTCAGATCAATCCATTATATTTACGGCTGCCGGAAACACAAACAAGCACGAGCCATTAATTTATTCGAAAAACCGGTATCGCATCGAGAATGACGCTGTTTTATCGCCGATGGTTGAAGTGGTGTTTACTTCCGATTATAGTGTAGGTTTTATAGGGGAAGGGAGCTTGGACGGCATGGTAAAAGATGGAAAGTATTACGCGGAACTGGTGGAAAAGTATTGTGCGCCTAACTACGAACCCATTCCGGTGGTGCTATCGAGAGCTGAAGGAATATATGCGTATGATATTGATGGGAAAAAGTACATGGACATGCTCAGCGCGTACTCCGCATTGAGCCACGGACACAGACACCCGGAAATCATACGGGCGCTGATTGAACAATGTGAGAAGCTGACTCTCACGTCGAGAGCTTTTCATAACGACAAGCTCGGCGAATTTCTCAAAAAAATGTGCGAGCTGACTGGTTTCGAACGGGCATTGCCGATGAACACCGGCGCGGAAGCGGTGGAGACCGCCCTCAAGGCTATGCGGAAATGGGCCTATGAGGTTAAGGGTGTGAGGAGGGAATCCGCGAGAATTATTGCGGCATCGAATAATTTTCACGGGCGGACGATAGGGGTCATCAGCATGTCAACCAAAGGACCGAGCAGGGAAAATTTCGGTCCTTTGCTTCCCTGTGTGGACATCGTCCCTTTCAATGACGCCGCCGCTCTCGAAGCGGCGATAACGGAAGACACAGCTTGTTTCATAGTGGAACCGATTCAAGGTGAAGGCGGAGTGATCGTGCCGGACGACGATTATCTTCCGAAAGTGCGTGAGATCTGCGACAAGTGCAATATATTGCTGTGTATAGACGAAATACAAACCGGCCTCGGAAGAACGGGAAAAATGTTCTGCTTCGAGCACTACGGCGTCAGGCCGGATGTTTTGACGATCGGAAAGGCGCTCGGCGGCGGAGTGTATCCCGTATCGCTTGTGTGCGCCGGCGCTGAAATACTGTCATTGATGAAGCCGGGAACGCATGGGAGCACATTCGGGGGCAACCCCGTCGCGGCCGCGGTCGGCATGGCTTCAATCGATATTTTGATAAAAGAAAAACTCGTTGAGCGGTGTGCTGATTCCGGCGCTTATTTAATGAAAAAATTAGCCGAAATGAAACTAAAAAATGTCACCGAAATAAGAGGCAAAGGCCTTTTGATAGGTGTCGAGTTCGCAAAACCGGTTGCGCACGAGGCGGCGATTTCGCTGATGGAGGCGGGGATCCTCGCTAAGGATGCGCGGCCGACCACCATCCGGTTCGCGCCGCCGCTGATAATCACTCGCGAGCAAATTGACGAAGCGCTTGTAATTATAGAGAAGGTTTTTTCATCGCTGCCGGATTGACTGCTCCGGATTCACCCGGCCGGATATTCGGGTTTACGACTTGAGGTCGCGAAGGAGAGCGAGTGTTTCCATCCTTGTCTTCTGGTCTTTCCTGAAAGCGCCTTTCACGGAAGATGTGACGGTGCATGTGCCGGGTTCCCTGACTCCTCTCATCGCCATGCAAAGATGTTCGGCCTCGATCACCACCATCACTCCCTTCGGCTTCAGTGCGTCCATGATCGCCGATGCGATCTGGTCGGTCAGTCTTTCCTGAAGTTGAAGTCTCTTTGCGAGAGTGTGCACCACCCGCACGAGCTTGCTCAGTCCGGTTATCTTGCCGTTGTCGGGAATGTATGCGATGTGCGCTTTCCCGATGAAGGGTAGCAGGTGATGTTCGCACATCGAGTATATCGGGATGTCTTTCACCATTATTATCTCGTCGTATCTTCCCTCCGGAAGCACCTTTATTTCTTCAGACGGGTCCCGCCCGATGCCG
>JAKLIR010000076.1 GCA_022709505.1 bacterium
TTCCGAGTTTCGCCGCGAGCTTTGGGAAAGATTCCGGGTCGCCGATGTAAATCGCGGAATCCGTCGTCGGGTCTTCCTCTGCATCGTCGAAGAAAGAAACGCTCGGCGTCCCGATTCTCGAAAGTGCTTCGATTAGAGTTTTATGGAATCGGGCGACGTCCATATCATTTTTGTGGATCACGACCGCGGGAACTCCGAGCGAAACGAACGAATTTTGCGTCTTGAATCTAAAAGACGGCGACAGCGCCGCCCACATATCGGCGGGGAATTCCTCATTGCGCTTTCTCACTATCGGCGTGAACCTTTCACCGTAAACGGGCGTGAGGTTCTCGTGTCCTGCCACTGGGAACATCAATTTGAACAATCTGTCTTTTCCCTTGTAATTGTAAATTTTCGTGGAGAAATCAACGCGGGCCGTGTTCTTCTGAAGAACGATATTCTGTTCAATGGAGAATTCTGGATGTTCGCTTCTCACCGTCAGCATAGAATATGTTTTGCCCATTGTTCTGCTGACTCTCGCCTGAGACTTCGTTGTGGAATATCCGCCCTTCAACGCGAGTCCCCAAAGATCGCCGGTGTCCTCGAACACTTTCAGCGAGTTCATTAACAGCCCGTCGGTTTCCGCGTTCAGATTCTTGTTAATCTTTTTGTCTATGAGAGAAGAGATCGCTCCTCCGCGCATCGGGTCGATCGTTATTCTGTAGAATTCGTTTTCGATAGTCGTTCCGCCGTCCGTCTGAACCGGACCTGCCGCTGCCGGGCCGGAGGGTATCAGGTAATAGGTCTTATATCCGAGAGACGGGACGTTTTCGGCAGTGAAACTCACCAGCGTTTTACCACCCGATTTTATTACGTCGAACGGGATGCTTTCGCCTTTTGCGGTAGTGATTCCGGACGGGACTTTCGACACTTCGATTTCGGCGACGTCCGATCTTTTGCTGGAAGTAGTGTTGAAAACCGCGACCGGGATTTTCTTACCTGCGGCCGATGTGTCGATCTTCGACGCTATGAAACCCGCCGCCTTCGATCGAACTTCTGACGAAAGAATGAGTGATTCTCTCCAACCGTAAAGTATGTCGAGATATGAAAGCTCGTTGGTAGTTCCGGGAATCGAATCGTGGTGTTCATTATAGAGCAGTTCGCGCAGAGATTTGTCAAGAGCGCGAGCCGGCCATTTTGCGCCGAGCATCGAGGCGAATGAAGCGAGAGTTTCAGCTTGGAGATAACTTGCCTCAGCTTCTCTGTTCGCGATTTTTATATCCGTGCGGGAAGAGTAGCAGCCCGTGAACACGGGGTTGAGATCTTTTGTGGTGATCCTCTGAGCCAGAGGGTTTTTATCAACTTCGCCGTAAGCTTCCTTGAAGAAAGCGTTCGGCAAGGAAAACTTCATTTCAGGCAAGGAATACTTGCCGTTCCAATATTTTGAAAGCATGCTGAGGAGCGGCTGCGGCGGCATGAAGTCGTCTCCGAGAGGCAAGAAGAATGTGTGTATTCCGTGAGCTTTCTTAAGGGCTGCGAGAATGTCCGGAAGCACTTCGTTCTCCAACCTTTTTACGACGTCCATGTTGACGTCTTCCTTCTTGTCGAAGGTCGCTTTCCCCTGAATTGCTTTACCGAGTTCGTCCTTTATGCCGAGGTCGAGAGACAATATCGATGTGCCGTCTGGAGCGATCCAAAGGAACTGCCTCGGAAGCCCGATAGGGCCGCCGCGCAGGAAAGTGAACGAATCGATCCCGCTCTTTCGAAGTATCTGCGGGAACTGGGGTGTGTGGCCGAAGTTGTCGATTTGCCATCCCGCGTTCACACGGCCTCCCATGACTTTTTCCTCGAAATATCTTCCGTACTGATAGTTCCTTATAAAACCTTCTCCGAAGACGCTGCTCTCGTCCGGTTGGATGTAGGAGCCGCCCACGAGTTCAAGCTGCTTTCTGCCCATGAGCTTTTTAAGCGCTTCGCGGTCCTCGGGGTAGTTGTCCCAGAATGGTTTCAGATATGCGATCTGCTCGAGCACGAATGAATATTTGCCGTCCGTCGTCGATGTGTTGATGTATTGTTTAATAAGGCTTATCGCTGTCGATACGTAGCCTCTCTGTCCGTCTTTATTGATCCACACGGGATCGAAGTGGAAGTGAGTCAGAAGATGAATCCGCTTCCAGTCCGGAGGAGTTCTTTCCACATCAGCGTCCCACGTTTTTGTTTCGCCGGATTCATTCAAAACGATGTGAAAGCTCGTTTTGCCCGAGCCGCCGGAAGCAAGCGCGGGAAGCACCACGCGAGCGAATCCGTTTTCACCGGGCGCAACCGGATCGAGCTGGACTTTCCTCGGAGCGGCGAGGTCCGGACCGGTTATCTCGACCTCTGCGTTTTTGACCGTCTCCGAAGAAGTGTTTTTGAATTTGACCGAGAATATCTCGTTCGGAGCGTCTTTAGAACCGGAAAAGAGCCCGGTCGAAAAAGCGCGATCGAGTTCGAGCGCGGCGAAAGCCTGCGCGGATGAAAGCAAAACCATGGAAATGATGATGGAGAGAAATAACGGTTTCCTGAAATTCATAGGAGATCTCCTTGTATTATTTTCCGGTCCCGAACGGCATGGAAAATCTATTTTTTTCCTAAGATGTAATCTTCGTATTCCTTGAAGTCCTCTTTTGTTCCGACATCCGAAGTGAAACCGGTAATCGGCATTCCGCCGACCGGTTTTCCTTTTTCCACAAGTTGATTCACCGCCGTGGGAAGATCGTATTCGCCGCGGGGGCTGAGTTTCAGAGCATGAACCTCGTCGAAGATCACCGGTGTGAAGATGAACACCCCCCGGTTGTTCCAATTCGTTGTGGATTCCCCTTTCGGAGGTTTTTCGATAAGTTTCACCACTCTGTCGCCGTTGACGTAAACCGCCGCTCCCGCATACGGATCGTCAACATGGTTCAGCGTAATGGATGCGTCGAATCCGCCTCTTTTGTGGAAGTCGACGAGTGCGGCGTAATTCTCGTTGTCAACGAGAACATCGCCGAAACTCAGCATGAAGGATTCCGATTTCAGGATATCCTCAGCGAGCAAGAGCGCATGTCCTGTGCCGAGCAGTTCCTTCTGCTCGTAGTATCTGATTTTCATGCCCCTGTATTCGTTTCCGTAGTGTTCGATGATTTTTTCGCCGAGGTAGCCGATCACAATTGAGACATCGTCGATACCGCAATCCGCAAATCCGTCGAGCACGTAACCGATAATCGGTTTCCCCGCCAGATTCAAAAGAGGTTTCGGCATGTCGTCAGTCCAAGGTCTTAGCCTCGTACCTTTGCCGGCGGCGAGTATTATTCCTTTCATCATTGCCTCCCGTAAGACAGCCCGTTGTCGATATTGATTTTTATCGCGGCGCCGCCGGCCGATGTTATCGCGCGCGCCACATCTTCCGCTTTTTCACTGTCCGCGAAGGCGAACATGCAGCCTCCGCCTCCCGAACCGTTTATCTTAGCGCCCCACGCACCGGCGTTCATCGCGGCTTCCACCATCCCGTCTATTTTAGGCGTTGAAATCCCGATGCTTCCGCTCAGGATATGATGTTCTTCATGGAGAAGACCGCCGAGCGCTTCGGAATCCGGGACATCCGCACTGAAAAGCTCCATAGCCTTCCGGGTGATATCCCTGTTCCTGATATTCCCCGTCACGCACTTTGCAACTCTGTCGGCGCGGCCTTGAAGGATATCCTCGGCTTGTCTCATGGAGACCGTTTCCCACTCGGCTTCCGGGAGGGACTCTTTCACAAGTTCGAGTCCTTCAGTTGCGACGCTCCTGACCGATCCCAGCACGCCCGTCGTGTCTTTCTGAACGAGAGAATCTCCGAGAATGAAAGAACCTTCGATGCTCTTGTTCATGGGAGTCACGGTAATGTCGCCCTTTGTCTTTATATGCACGATACCGCCTTCGGCGGATGTGAAATGATCCATCATACCGCCGGGCTCTCCGAATTCCTTAACCTCCGCGTGGTACGCGAGCAATGCAGCTTCTTGCGGGGAGAGAGGCTCTCCGTCGGTGGACAGCTTTGAGAGCATGGCCATCCATGCAACAAGCATGGCTGACGAGCTTGAACACCCTTTGCCGATCGGGATGCCGCTTGTGAGTTTTATATCGTACCCTTTATCGAAGAAATAACCTTTTCGCTTTATAACGTTCAACGCGCTCCGGAGATAATCGCGCTTCGAGGCATATTGTTGCTCTATCCGCGGATCTATGACTTCCACTCCGCCGATGTCAGGCATATCGATCCTGAATACACCTTCGGAATTCGCGACCGCGGAGATCGCCACCCTCACACTCACCGCGGCGGCGATGACAGGCAGCCCGAGGTAGTCTTGATGCTCGCCGAACAGGCAGATTCTTCCGGGGGACGACACTGATATCATTTCATTACACGCCATCGGACCGCTCCGCTATCCTAAATTATTTAGATTGTTATTATAATACTCCCGCGCCTGAAACGGACTGCAAAAATGAAAAACGCGGAATTCGATTATAGAGCGGATAATCAAAAAAAATCACAAGTATCGTAAACGGATATATTCTTAATAATCTCAAAGGTTCGAAAATATTCATTCGAATTTGCCTCGTGAGATAAGGAATCGACGACAAGAATAAAAATATTTCACAAAAAACACACGCAATTGAATGTGTGTAATACAAAAGATTACATTACTTCGCCGGTGTTGTTAACGACCATACTGAGCAAAAATACCATTCTAAATAAAGATTAATTGGTGATTTTGTGTTTCGGCCGTGTCTCTATTGGCGAAAAACAGAGGACTTAAAAGAGGCCAAATGGATTACATAAAGGATTACAAAAAAATTACATGGAAAGTGGTACGTTAGGCGATAGTGCGTTGGTTGCAACTCTGCTACGATTGACAGAGTTTTGAGACTGACACAAGTGCAATGGAGTGAATTTGTGAAGGATAAATACCACTTGGCCCATAGGGAAAACAAACATATTCACAATGTCCGCAAATTAGTTACAACCGGTGAGCTGTTGATCGAAAGCGGGCTTTTGCACGCAACTTTAATGAAATCTTTTTTATCAAAATAAAAACCAAAATGAGGAGATAGCACAATGAGTGATTACACCAAGAAAGCGATTCAAAACCTTATCAACAAGAATCCCGGCGAGGTGGAATTCCGGCAGGCGGCCGAAGAGGTGATTAACTCCATAGAACCGGTTCTTGAGAAGAAACCGCATTATGTTGAAAATAAGATTTTGGAAAGGATTCTCGAGCCGGAGCGAGTGATCATGTTCCGTGTTCCGTGGGTGGACGATCGGGGAAAGATCCAAGTGAATCGCGGATATCGCGTTGAATTCAACAGCGCGATAGGGCCGTACAAGGGCGGATTGAGGTTCCATTCATCCGTGAATCTCAGCATATTGAAGTTTCTGGGGTTCGAACAGATATTCAAGAACAGTTTGACCACGCTCCCGATGGGCGGCGGCAAGGGCGGCTCGGATTTCGATCCGAAGGGCAAGTCCGACAACGAAGTAATGTGTTTCTGCCAGTCGTTCATGACAGAGCTTTTCAGACATATCGGGCCGAACACGGACGTGCCGGCTGGGGATATCGGCGTGGGCGGCAGGGAAATCGGATATCTTTTCGGGCAGTACAAAAGGCTTCGTAATGAGTTTACGGGAGTTCTCACCGGTAAAGGCATCAAATGGGGAGGAAGTCTTATAAGACCGGAGGCCACGGGATACGGTCTCGTGTACTTCGCGAAGGAAATGCTGGCGACGAAGAAAAAAGATTTCGAGGGGAAGACGGTGACGATCAGCGGGTCGGGCAATGTGGCGCAGTACGCCGCCGAAAAGGTGATTCAACTGGGCGGAAAGGTTATTTCATTGTCCGATTCTTCAGGTTGGATTTATGATCCGGACGGTTTGACGAAAGAGAAATTGGCTTATGTGATCGAACTTAAGAACGTGAAGCGTGGAAGGATCAAGGAATATGCGCAGGAGTTCAAATGCAAGTATAATACCACGGGAAAAGTGTGGGATCTGAAGTGCGATGTCGCTCTGCCTTGCGCGACTCAGAATGAATTGGATGAGGAAGACGCTAAAAATCTCGTTAAGAATGAATGCATTGCGGTGGCGGAAGGCGCTAATATGCCTTGCACGCCGGAAGCCGTCGACGTGCTGCATGAGAACAATGTTCTATTCGGGCCGGGCAAGGCGGCGAACGCGGGCGGTGTGGCGACCAGCGGTTTGGAAATGTCGCAGAACAGTATGCGTTTGAACTGGGACCGGGAAGAAGTCGATGGTAAACTTCTGAACATAATGAAGAACATCCATCAGGCTTGTGTCGAAGCGGGCGAGGAATATGGAGCAAAGGGAGACTACGTAGTGGGCGCGAACATCGCCGGTTTTGTTAAAGTCGCCGACTCCATGCTCGATCAGGGCGTAGTATAAAGAAGTGCAGCCCGTCCTCCCGATAAAGAGGGGATGGAAATAAATGTGAATGGCGCCGCCGCGGCCTGAACCATGGGCCGCGGTTTGCCATACGAGGAAAAATCATGTCACAGGTGGACTCGCGCTTAAGCACCGGCCTGCCGGGCTTGGACAAGATGCTCAAGGGGTTGATACCCGGCGATAATATCGTGTGGCAGGTGGACTGTGTCGAAGATTTTAAGTCGTTTCTCGCGCCGTACTATAAGAGCGCGAGCGAACGGGGCCGGCGGGTGATATATTTCAGATTCGCGAACCACGCGCCGCTCGCGGAAGTCGATAAAGATATTGAAATAATCAGACCGGACTTCAATGCCGGATTCGAAAAGTTCGTCGCCGAAATTCATCACATGATCGGGACTGCGGGTCGAAACGCGTTTTTTATTTTCGACTGCCTGACGGATTTGTCCGAACAATGGTACAGCGACCGCATGCTGGGCAATTTCTTCATGCTCACATGTCCGTACCTGTTCGACAGCGAGGCCATCGCGTATTTCCCCATCATTCGGGGGAAGCTGTCTTCCGACGCCATCTCTTCCATCCATAACACGGCGCAGGTCGTGATCGACCTGTTTCGCCGCAACGACATGCTTTACCTGCATCCTTTGAAAGTCCAACAGAGATATTCCCCTACCATGTACGTTCTGCATTCTTGGGACGGCAGCCGGTTCGAGCAGGTCGTTGACAGCGCCACCATGTCAACCGTCATGACGTCGGTTCCTTGGCCGAACATGCAGATGTCCGGCGATGACTTGGGCGTTGCGAGCAGGATGTTCCGGAAGTCCCAGAAAATACTGAGCGCGATGAATAACGGAGAAAATCCGCCTGCTGATTTCGAACAGCACTTCGACACTTTGCTGAAGATGGTGGTTACCCGGGACGAACGGCTTCTCGAACAGGCGCGCAAATATCTGAACCTTTCAGATGTCGTTCAGATCATGAAAAGGCTGATCGGCACCGGCCTCATAGGAGGGAAATCAGCCGGAATGCTCATAGCGCGGGCCATATTGAGGGAGAACGACGGAAAATATCGGAACCTGCTCGAACCGCACGATTCCTTCTATGTGGGATCCGATGTTTTCTACACTTTCGTCGTGCGTAACGGATTGTGGTTCGGCCGCCAGAAACAGAAAGTCCCCGAGACGTTTCTCGAAGGCGCGGACGAAACAAGGCGGCAGATGCTCACCGGCGGGTTCCCGGACACGATTGTGCGCCAGTTCTCCGCTATGCTCGATTACTACGGACAGTCGCCTATCATAGTGCGATCGAGCAGTCTGCTGGAAGATAACTATGAAAATGCGTTTTCCGGGAAGTACGAAAGTGTTTTCTGCGCCAACCAAGGCTCCCGTGACAAGCGGCTGCGCGATTTCATCTCGGCAGTGTTGACTATCTACGCGAGCTCGATGAGCGAAAACGCACTGACGTACCGGGCGAGGAGGGGCCTGCTCGACAAGGACGAACAGATGCCGCTTCTCGTGCAGAGGGTTTCCGGTTCGTTGTGTTCGAGGCATTTTTATCCGCAAGTCGCGGGTGTCGGATACTCATACAACCCGTACGTGTGGGATAAACGCATTGATCCCGACGCTGGAATGCTGAGATTGGTGCTGGGGCTCGGAACGAGAGCGGTCGAGCGTAAGGATGATGATTACTCGAGAGTCGTCGCTCTGAACGCCCCGGATATCCGCCCTGAGTCGAGTTTCGATAAAGTGCGCAAGCATTCACAGCGAAAAGTGGATGTAATCGACCTCGACTCTAATCAGATCGTCTCCGTTGATTTCTCTGAAGTTGCGAATGATTTCTCCGACTCTCACTTCGCTCTGATCGCGGAAAAGGATATAGAGGCCGAACAGCGTTTCCCCGGAAATGCGGATAAAGGAGTTTCCTCGGCGGTTCTGACTTTCAAGAAACTGCTGAACGAAACAAGTTTTCTGGGGATGATGGGAGAAATCATGAGTACGCTTCAAAAGGCTTATGGTTGCGCCGTGGACATAGAATTCACGGCGAATTTTCAGGAAAACGATGATTACCGGATAAATCTCGTCCAGTGCAGGCCTCTGCCGATAAAAGGATCGGAGAATATCAAGAAACCGCCTACCGGAATTTCCGAAGAAAGAAAATTGATCGAGGCTTCGGGTGCTGTTGTAGGCTGCAATAGAATGGATTCGCTCGATTGCATAATTTATGTCGCTCCCGATAAATACGCCGACCTCAGTATAAGGGATCGCTACTCAGTCGCTCGCCTGATCGGAAAATTAACCCATCATGAAAGATTGCACGGACTTGAATCCATCATGCTGATCGGACCGGGCCGTTGGGGTTCTTCCATTCCTTCTCTCGGCGTGCCGGTGGCTTTCAATGAGATCGGCAAAGTTTCCATTCTCGGCGAAATCGTGGCCATGAACGAAAATATCATTCCCGAAGTATCGCTCGGCACTCATTTCTTCAACGATCTCGTTGAAAATGACATCCTCTATTTTGCTCTTTTCCCAGAAGTGGCGGGAAATACGTTGAATGAATCCATGATCACGGGATTTCCTAATGTTCTTTCCGAACTTTTACCAGCCGCGTCGAAATTCGAGGGAATCATGCATGTCATTATTACGGCGGATAACCGTGAAAAAGGAGCTTTCAAGTTCGCGGCGAACGCGATCGAGCAGAAAGCCGTTTGTTATTTCGAAAAATAAGCAGTTCGACGTTCGTCGGGAAAATAATGTCGGGTTAAATCCATCGGAGCGAAAGACCTGATTCGCCGTCGGAGACCGTAATCAATTCTCTTCCAATAAGCCCATCCTGAATGCAAATCGAACGAGTTCATACGCGGTTTTCAATTCCAGCTTTTCCATGATCCGGTACCGATATGTCTTTACCGTGTTATATCCTATGTTCAGTTCGTCGGCGATCTCTTTAATTCTGTTTCCCCTCGCGAGTCTGATCAGAACCTGAAATTCTCTTTCGGACAACAAGCCCATAAGTTCTTTCTTGTCGAGTTCGGATAAAGAAACGTCTTTTTTCGACGTTGACACGTCTTTTTTGCAAGAACTCGATGCGGTGAGATAAACAGATCCGGACGCGACTTTTCTGACCGCGAAGGGCAACTCTTCGAATGTGATGTTTTTGGGCAGGAAGCCTATGGCGCCCGCTTTCAAAAAACGCATGGCTATATCTTCTCTGTCGTACATCGTAAGAACCAGAATCTTTATGTCTCTGTCGAACGCCGCGATCTGCCGCGTCGCTTCCAAGCCGTCTATCTCAGGCATGTCGTAGTCCATGACAACGACGTCGGGCTTGGTTTTTCTGCACAAATCTATCGCTTCCCGGCCGTTGCCGGCTTCGCCCACAACCTCCATGTCTTTCTCGGCGCCGAGAATCCTACAGAGTCCGGTTCTTACCACCGCGTGATCGTCCGCTACTATGATTTTTATCATGTCTGTTCCGTTTTCATTTGTTTTTAACCGGGAACGTCACTCTGATGAGAGTTCCTTTCCCCGGAACTGATTCGATGGCGAAATCACCCCCGATGATTTTCGCCCGTTCCCTCATACTCATTATACCGAACCCATAGCTGCCCATGGATTCCACACCGGATATACCTTTACCGTCGTCTTTTATCGTAAGGGTCAATCCGGGGCCTTCTCTCTTGAAAACCACTTCGACGTCGTTTGCTTCGGAATGTCGCACGATGTTGGACATCGCTTCCTGCAAAATTCTGTAGATGTTGATCTTCGTTTCAGGATTGAGATGTTCGTCGTCCAAGTGCGAAAGGTCAGAGGCGATGTTAAAGTTCGCGCCCGATCTGAACTCCTTGAACAACTCCTCCAAAGTGGCCGCCAACGCCATCTTGTCGAGTATCACGGGGCGAAGGTCCATACAAATCTGCTTCAGCTCTTCAGATGCGTTCAGGGTCATGTTAACGAGGCTTCGAAACATATCCTCGTCCGTCTCGGTGGACAACCTATCTTTGATCCAGAGAATCTCGAGGCGCATCGCCGCCAGTTGCTGCCCTATT
>JAKLIR010000077.1 GCA_022709505.1 bacterium
GGTGAGCTTCTTCTTTGTTTCGAGCAGTTCCTTTATCCTTTGCGCACGATAAATCTCATAGCTGTATGAAATCGTGTAAGGGTAATCTTCTTCCGGTAGCACTGCGTTGTTGGCGGATATTATCACGCCGTTGGACGGATTGTCGAGCTGGGGAAGATCGTCGTATGGAACGAAGCTTTTCCAGTCGTACTCGCCGTTCCAGCCGGGCGCGGGCAGAGTGCCGTCGCCGCGTTTTCTCACCGGATAATAGCCCGAGGCGAAATAGCCGATATTGCCGGCTGTGTCGGCGAAAACCCAGTTCTGCACGGGCGATCCTATGTAGGAGAGCGCCTTCTTCGCGGCGGCCGCGTCCGTGGCGCGGGCGAGCAACAGAAAACCCTTTGGATCGTCGGCCGGACTGAATCCCGTCCACGCGAGCGCAACCGGCGGCGCGTCTTTGCCAAGCTCCGGCGCGATGTCGTTCAGCACGGTTCCATGCACCGTCGAGCGCACCGTTATCTTCTCCGAAACCACGCCCTTCCTCGTCTTCGTCTTTATCGTCTCGACGCGTTTTTCATAAGGAATCGATTTTCCCATGTAAATGTAATGGTCGGGATTGTTCGGGTCCGCTTTCTCGACGAACAGGTCCTGATTATCGACGCGGGTGGTGGTTGCGCCCCACACCATGCCGGGCGTATGCCCGATGGTCATGAACGGCAGCCCCGGAAAGGTTACGCCGATGACGTTCAGTCCGCCTTTCGACACCAGATGCGCCTCGAAGAAAACCGAGGGGAGCGTGTGTATGAGATGCGGATCGTTCGCGAGTATCGGCTTGCCGCTTTTTGAACGGGAGCCGTCAACCACCCAGTTGTTGCTCGCGACGTCGAACCCGCGAACTCCCGGCCCGAACTTCTCCGTGTCGTATATTTTCAGCAGCGCGGCGGCCATCCGCCCCGACAGCTCGGCCGGCGACACGGGCAGCGGGCGCGCCTCCGTCTCTTTCCCCCGAGGGTCGTACTTCTTCACCGACGGCTCTATTATGTACGGGCCGGAAGGAATATATTTTGGAAAAAGTTCCCAGCCGCGTTCCGGACCGAGTTCCTTTATCGCGAGTATCCTGTCGAGTTCGATGCTCCAATTAGTGGAAAGCCCCCAAGCCACGAAACGACCGAGCGCGATGCTGTCGGAAACCGTCCACGGCTCGGGCCTGTAGCCGAGAAGAAGAAATTCGGGCGGCAGCGATTTCGCTCCGTTAATGTATGCGTTCACGCCCCGCGCATAGCTGTCCAATATCGCGAGCGACGCGGCGTCTATCGCCCCCATCCCCTTGTCCCCGAGAGCCCGGAAGCCGATGACTCTGTTGAAACGGTCTTGTTCGAGCAGCGACGAATGGCCGAGAACTCCGGGATCCGAGGGCGCGTCCCCCACGATCTCCGTCAATCGCCCCTGCCACACGAGCCGCGTGAGCGCCATCTGAAACAAACGCTCCTGCGCGTGCGCGTACCCGAGCGCGAAATACACGTCCCGCTCCGTTTTTCCCTCTATGTGAACAACCCCGTTCCGGTCGCGCACTATCTTCGTCGCCGAACCGAGATCGTCCGAACTCACCTTCACCGTTCCCGAATATCGAGGCAGCCCACGGCTCATCACATACTGCAACGCCGCATACATCGCGACCGTCGCAAGCACTATGATCACTAAGAATATTTTCAAGAATTTCATGGAAGCCTTCATTCAACCCTCCGTTTTCAGGTCTGCGGACGCGTTCAGTCTATCACATCACGCATTCACCGTTCAACTTCAAATTCATCAATGCGATGTTTACTTTTTTCTCAACCGCGAATAAACTCACGGAATGCCGGGCGAAAAGCCATCCAGCATTTTCACCAAGCTCGCTGATTCAGTAGAGGCCGATAAAGGAATTAACCCACATTTTTCACCGATGTGGGTTGAAATCGGAAAAAGAGATGAGATTCAATGTCGAATTCTCCTGAGGAGAATGTTTCTCGACGGGCCGAGCTCTGCCGAGGCCCAAGGCGAGCGAGAACGAAGGAGCATACTGTTTCGTATGTGATCGAGTTCGAGTCGATGATGCAACGCAGTAGATCGCCCTTTTTACGATTTCCCGGATTTTTCCGGAGAAAAATCCGGTTTAAGAGGCGGGAATATGATAGATGGAACCGGAGCAGGGTACGGAGCCCCGGCCTCTGTTTTAATCACTGCAACAAAACTATCTGAAAATTTAAGGAATGAAATCATGAAAAACAAATCGATCGGAAATGAAAGTTTCAAGCTCGGCCTGCGCGCCGCCTTATTCGCCGCGGCAACCCTCCTCCTCTGCTGCCTCGCGCCACGCGTGAACGTAGCCGCGAAAAACGACGCCCCGGAATGGGAGAACGCCCGCGTGACCGGCGTCAACAAGGAAACCGCCCATGCGACCCTCACGCCCTACCCGGACGCCGCAGCCGCCGCAGCCGCTTTCAAAGCCGAACAAACGCAGTTCGAAAAAATGGACGCCTGCTTCCGCAAGGATGAAAAAAACATCTCGCTCGACAATAAAACGTGCGACGCGCTGATACCGCCGGGACTCGGCGCCGGCCCGCTCAAATCCCCGTTCGTCATGTCTCTTAACGGCAACTATAAGTTCAACTGGGTGAAACAGCCGAGCGAAAGACCTCTCGATTTCTTCAAACCCGATTACGACGTGAGCAATTGGAAGGACATCGCCGTGCCCTCCAACTGGGAAATGAAGGGTTACGGAGTTCCGATATACTCCAACGCCACATATCCTTTTAAAAAGGACGCGCCGCGCGTCATGGGCGAGCCGGACGACCACACATGGACGGCCTATTCGCAGCGAAACCCGGTCGGCTCCTACCGCCGCTCGTTCACTATCCCGAAATCATGGGAGGGGCGACGCACTTTCATCGTTTTCGACGGCGTGAACTCCGCCTTCTACCTCTGGATCAACGGCTCTTTCGCGGGCTACAGCGAGGACAGCCGCCTGCCCGCCGAATTCGACATCACGAAATATCTCAAGCCCGGCGAGAACACGATCGCGGCCCAAGTTTACCGCTGGAGCGACGGCAGCTATCTCGAAGATCAGGACTTCTGGCGCATGAGCGGAATCTTCAGAAATGTCTCTCTCACATCCCGCGGCCCGGCCTACATAAGAGACTTCTACGTCCGGACTCCTCTCGACGGAAACTACAAAAATGCCGAACTGAAAGTGAAAACAACGCTTAGAAACCTCGGCGTCTCCGACACCGCGGCGTCGGTAGAACTCTCTCTTCTCGATTTCTCCGGGAAAGCCGTTTTCAAACCGGTCACTCTGAGCGCGTCCATCCCGGCCGACGGCGAAGTCGAAGTCACTTTTTCGCAGCCCGTGGCGAACCCGAAAAAATGGTCGGCCGAGGCCCCCAACCTATACACAATGATCCTCACGCTCAAAAACGCGGCCGGGAAAACCATCGAGGCGATCCCTGAGCGCATCGGCTTCAGGTCAGTCGAAATCAAAGGAGATCAAATACTCTTCAACGGAAAGAAAATCTTTTTCAAAGGCGCGAACCGGCACGAGTTCGACCCGGACACCGGTCAATACGTCCGAAACGACTCGATGGTCCGCGACATTCTTTTGCTGAAGCGCAACAACCTCAACGCCGTCCGGACAAGCCACTACCCGAACGCCCCGGACTGGTACGCTCTCTGCGACAGATACGGAATCTACCTCGTGGACGAGGCGAACCTCGAATCGCACGGGTACGGCTCTTCCGGCGTCACCCACATCCCCATGCTTCCCGAATATAAAAACGCGCACATCGAGCGCGTCCGGCGCATGATCGAAAGAGACAAGAACCATCCTTCCATCGCCGTCTTCTCAATGGGGAACGAGGCAGGCCTCGGCTCGAATTTCAAATCCGCTTACGAATCCGCGAAAAAGGCATACCCCGAGTTCATCATTCACTACGACCGAGATCAGACCGGCCAGTACAGCGACCTGCTTTCCGACATGTACCTCAAGCCGAACGAAATGGTCCCCTTCTATGAAAAATATGGAAAAGGGCGCCCGATGTTCCAAGTGGAATACGAACACGCCATGGGAAACAGCGAAGGCAATTTTCAGGAATATTGGGACATCTTCGAGGCGAAATCCTACCTGCACGGAGCATTTATATGGGACTGGGTGGATCAGGGAATTAGAAGGAAAACCGCGGACGGTCGCCGGTTCTGGGCATACGGCGGCGACTTCGGGGATAAGCCGAACGACGGCAACTTCGACTGCAACGGCGTGATTGCGCCCGACCGCACGGTGCATCCCTCCATACTCGAACCGCGAAAATCGTATGCGAACGTGAAGGCAGAAGCCGTCAACCTCGGCGCCGGCGTTCTGCGGATTAAAAACAAAAACCTGTTCGTCAACCTGTCTTACCTTAAAGGGGCTTGGGAGCTTGCCGAAAACGGTCGCGTCGTTCTGAGCGGGGCTCTGCCGAGCCTCGACATCCCGGCCGGCGCGGCGAAAGAGTTCACCATAGACAAAATCAAATCTTTCAAACCGGCGCCGGGCGCGGAGTACATGCTGAAAATCTCGTTCCGGCTCGCGAGCGACGCCTTGTGGGCGCCCAAGGGGTTCCTCGTGTCTTGGGACCAATTCGAGATGCCGTACTCGACACCTCACAAACCGTCCGCGATGGCAAACGCCCCCGCGGTGAGCCTCGACGAAAATTCCGACGGCGTAACAGTGAACGGCAAGGACTTCTCGATCTTCATCGGAAGAAAAACCGGCGCGGTCGAGTCCTTCGTATTCCGGGGAAGAAAACTGCTCGACGCTCCGCTCGCCCCGAACTTCTGGCGCGCACCAACCGACAATGATCGAGGTCGCGGCATGCCCGAAACGTATAAAATCTGGAAATCAGCCGCCGATACCCGAAAAACCTTGAAAGTTTCGGCGGATAAAACCGCGCCCGACACGGTCGTCGTCAAAACAAAATTTTCACTGCTGAACGGAAGCTGCTCGCTCCGCACGGATTACACGATAAGAGGAGACGGCTCGGTTTCGATAGAGAATAATCTCGATGTCACCGGCGCTCTGTTCGACATGCCGCGCATAGGCATGCAGGCGGAAATCCCCGGCGAATTCCGCAATATTAAATGGTACGGCCGCGGCCCCGCAGAGAACTACGAGGACCGAAAGTTCGGCTACGCCGTCGGTATTTATTCAGGCAGCCCGGACACCATGAATTATCAGTATGTGGAACCCGGTGAAAGCGGCAATCGCACGGACGTCCGGTGGGTGACTTTCACAGACACGAAAGGCCTCGGACTCCGCGCTGACGGAGACCCGCTCATCGCGTTCAGCGCATGGCCTTATAAGATGGAATCTCTCGAAAATAAGCTCCACCCCACGGACGTTCCGCTCGAAAAGAACGTGACGATAAATCTCGATTACCGGCAGATGGGAGTGGGAGGCGACGATAGTTGGGGCGCGCCCCCGCACGATCAGTACCGCTTGTTCCCCGGCAAATACAAATACAGCTTCACCATAAGGCCCGTCGCACCGGACGCATCGAAATAAGCACGGCCCGGCCGTGACCGCCGGTTGCTCAAGGGGGCGCTTTTTCAAAAGCGCCCCCTTGAGAATCCCCCGCAAAACTTTTCGCGCGCGCCTCAGGCGGCCTAAGGGGAACCTTTTGAAAAAGGTTCCCCTTAGGAAACCCTTCCCAAACTTTTCACTTCCGCAATGCCGCCGAAACTACGCGGCATTGCTTGCTCAAATCATTACCTAACATTCTCCATGATTCCGATGACGTGTTATTTCGATATACCACCATAGTGTGCGTCATCCCGGCGTCATTATTTCGTCATCCCGGGCCGAGACCCGGGATCCAGCGGGGACAGGATGTCAGGGGTGGTATTTCGGGTCGGCATGACATGGGCTGCGGCCGGGTGCGGAGACCCGGCGCTACAATATAAACGAATATATTAAAGATCGAGGAAATCTCGGCGAGAGACGTTTCTTTTACCTTATTATCCCGCGAGAAATTGCCAAAAGCGGTGAGGCTCAAGGCGCATCGAGCGAGAACGAGGGAGCATACTGCTTCGTATGTGACCGAGTTCGAGTCGATGATGCAACGAAGCGAATCGCCGCTTTTCGCAATTTCTCTCCGGAATTGCGCGCGCGAAAAGTTTTGATAGGGGTTCATAGGGGAAAACTTTTTCAAAAGTTTTCCCCTATGCCGGTGCGATGTCGTTCATTCTTATTTACTATCGCGACGGTGTAAGTACGTATTCTCCGCCGGGTTTTGTTTCGAATTCGATTGTTCCTTGGTCTTTTTTCTTGATCGGGATTCGTTTCCCCCCGGATGTCACAATCACCGGCGCGCCGGGGGCCGCGGTGCAAACACCGCCAATCTTCGAGAGAATTTCCGCGCGGGCGAGTTTGCCGTTTTTCCATTCGATTCCTACTTCGAAGCCGCCTCGCGCCCGGAGGCCGCTCACCCTCCCGTCCCGCCAAGCTGCCGGTAGCGCGGGAAGCAACGCGACGACCCCCTCCTGACTCTGGAGCAACATTTCCGCGACTCCCGAAGTGAATGAAAAATTTCCGTCGATCTGAAACGGCGGGTGCGCGCCGAAAAGGTTCGGATACACACCGCCACCGTGCCCCATGGAAACCGAGGTCAGTCCGACAACGTTCAACACGTCTCCGATCAGCCGCAACGAGTGATCCCCTTCGCGTAGCCGTGCCCAGAGATTTATCTTCCACCCGAGCGACCAGCCCGTGCCGGCGTCGCCTCGAACCTCGAGCGTGCGCCGCGCTGCTTTGTACAGATCGGGTGTTCCGCTCCGCGTGATCTGCCGGCCGGGATACAGCCCCACGACTTGTGACACATGCCTGTGGTTGGGCTCGGGATCCTCAAAATCACGGCCCCATTCAAAAAGCCTTCCGTCCTTCGTGACGCCCGGCCGTTTCAGACGCGCGAGCGCTTCCTCGACCCGCGCCCTGAAATCCTTGTCAATCCCGAGAATCCGCGAAGCTTCGATCACGTTCGTGAAAACTTCCCACGACAGGGAAAGGTCCATCGTGCAGCCGGAAGACACCGCCGCCTGCGACCCGTCGTCGCTGATATAAATATATTTTTTCTTCTTCTTTCCGGGTGGAATAAACTTGTGTTCGGGCGATGTGCAGGGATTAGTGATCAGCTTTCCGTCGGCGTCCTCCACGAGCCAGTCGAGCAGGAATTCCGCCGCACCTTTCATGGTGGGATAAACCTTCCGCAGGTAGAGTTTGTCGCCGCCGAAGGAATAGTGTTCCCAGAGATGTTCGGAGAGCCATGCGCCGCTCATGGGCCAGAGCGCCCAGACGGGATCGCCGTCCTTTCCGTAACCGCCCACCGGCCCGGACTGTCGCCACAGGTCGCTGTTGTGGTGCGAAACCCAGCCGCGCGCGCCGTAATTGATGCGCGCCGTTTTCGCGCCGTTCGCCGCAAGCTGCGGCAGAAACTCCAGCAGCGGGATGTGGCACTCGGCGAGGTTTGCGACTTCCGCGGGCCAATAGTTCATTTCCGTGTTTATGTTGACAGTGTAATTGCTGCTCCACGGCGGGCGGAGCAGCTCATTCCAGATGCCTTGAAGGTTTGCGGGCTGCCCGCCGGGACGCGAACTTGAAATGAGCAGATAACGGCCGTACTGGAATAGGAGCTCGATCGCGTCGGAGTCCGAAGAGCCGAAGCGCGCCACGCGCTCGGATGTCGGAAGCGCGGCCGCGCCGGGAGGCGGTGCGCCGAGTTCGATGTTCACCCTCCTGAACAGCCGCCTGTAGTCTCTCAGGTGCCTCGCGAGAAGTTCGGAGTAGCCTTTCGACAGAGCGTTATTGAGTTTCTTTTCAGCAACCGGCGCGGGGTTCCGCCCCTGTGTTCCGGGCGGCCTGTCGTATCCGTTGAATCCAGTGGCGGATGCTATCACGATCGTCGCCGCGTCCGCGCCGTCCACATGTATCCCGTCCGCGTCCGCACGCGTCCGACCTCCTTCCGCCGCGACCCCGATTCGAAGGTCGAACTCCATTCCGGCCTTCGCGCCCGAATCCTCGTACTTAACGGGTTCGCTGTCGGAAAGATAGTCCGGCCTGACGCTGCTCGGCGCCCTGCCCGAGAGAACGAGCATTCCTCCCGAAGCGGCCGTGGTGTGCCGGATGAGACTGTCCAGCCGCGCGACAAACGACACCGCGCCTTTCCTGTCGGCCGTGATTCTCACAACGATCACTCCGTCCGGATATGATGCGAAAACATCCCGGACATAGCGCGCGCCGTCCCGCGTGAAAACCGTCGAAGCAATAGCGGAATCGAGATTCAGCGAACGCACGTATCCCGTCGCGTCGCCTCCGCCCGGAAAGTCGATGTAAAGATTACCGAGAGGCAAAAAGGACTCGGTGTACGGCCCCATCATCCGCTTGGAAACGGCGTCGGCCTCGAAATACTTTCCTTCGTTGACGAGCCTCCTTATCTCCGGCAGCGCTGCGAGCGCGCCCGGATTGTTCCACTCCTTCGGCGCTCCGGACCAAAGCGTCCCGTCGTTCAACTGGATCCGCTCCGTGTCCGTGCCGCCGAACACCATGCCGCCCATGAGTCCGTTGCCGATCGGCAACGCCTCGACCCACTGGCTCGCCGGCTTGTCATACCATAACCGAAGACTGCTCACCGCGTTCGCCGTATTACAAAAGACAACCGAACAAAAGGCCAGCGCGGCCGACAAGAAAACCGGAAATATAGTTTTTTTCATTTCGCATCATCCTCGATCTGAAAAATCATTTGCGGCCCGAATATTTGACGGCCGCGAGCCACAGCGCCGCGTGTTTGCGCAGGCCCGCATCCGAAAAGTGGCACGAGTCGTAGCGGTCGTCCATCGTGTCGAGCGCGTCCGTGAACGGCCCCGGATAGATTCCCTTTTCAGTGTTGACGAGCTCGCGTTGCGCCTGTTGTGTTTCGAGGCTCGCCGGGCCGCTGCCGCAGCGCGTGGCCACCGCCACGTATATCGGCGCGTCAACACCTCTCTTGCGGATGTCTTCGAGCATCGCCGTGAACATTTTCACGTAATCGTCTTTCGGCGTGTTCACGTCCGCTTCACCCTGATGCCAGAAAATATGCGTGATTTTGAAACCCTTCTTTTTCAATTGATATATCGAGTCGAGTATCCGCCGGTGCAGGTCCCCCGTCGTCGTCCAGCGTCGAACGGGCGTTCCACCCACGCCCACCGGAACGAGCAGCACTTTGTCGTACATCCCGGACTCGATCAGCATATCTCCGAGTCGCGTCCAAACGCTGCCCCTGTCGCCCGTCGCCCCGAGCAGCGGATCCGCCGCCACGTAACATTTCCCGTCGTAAAAATTGTAAACTTCCCTCTTCGGCGCATAGCGCGTCTCTCCGTGATTCGCGGAATTCGATTGCCCGAAAACAAGCGCAACCATCGTCCGCGGTCCCGCCACGTTTTCACAATCCACCCGCGTTTTCGACGAAGTGTCGAGATAATCGCCCGGCTGCGGGACGACATAAGCTGCGGCTCGCCCGCCCGCAATCATGGAAATTATCAAGACCGCCATTATCACCGACATGTTCCGCGCCATCGTTTCTCCCTCCCGTTTAATCGACAAATAAAATTAATCGAAACAGGAATTATTATACATTGAACGCCGCCGCTCCAATCCGCCGATTCATCTATTATTTTGTCTGAGAGGAACTTCGTCAGGCGACGAAAATGAAATCGACAAGTTCGGAGTAGCCGAGGCTGAGCAATTCCGTGCGGATCAGCTCGCGCGCGCCGCGTGCGCCGACCGCTCCTATTATGAAACCGCCTTCCCGCCGCTCCTTTAACGACTCCATCGAATCGACGGGGATCTCTCCGACGCATCGCCCGATCTTCTTCGGATCAACGTCGATAAATCGCTCGATTCCCACTCCCGCTTCGAGCAGTTCCTTGCACCACCACCGGCCTTCGCGCCCGGCGCCCCAGATCGTTATACGCCCGCGCCTTTTCAAAGGCCCGAGCAACAAATAGTGAAGTTTAAGTTTTCTGAAATGCGGGATCACGTACGCCCTGTCGGTCCGTGAAAGCCTGTCCGGCCTGTCCCGCCACAGATAGAGCACTTCCGGGACCTTCGAGAATCGCGCGCCGCTCAGATAGAGCCGCATCCAAAGATCATAGTCCTCCGGCCATCCGGAATCGCGATAGCCTCCGGCTTCGAGCACCGCCTCACGCCGATAAACAACGCTCGGATGCGCAAAAGGAGATTCCACGAAAAAATCACGCCGTATTTCTTGTTCGGAAACTACCGAATTCAGCCAATTCTCATAGATACGCATCCCCTCTCCGACCTCTTCATCCGGAAACGAGCGTACGAGACACCCGCAAAGAACGAGCGCCGGATCTGACACAAGCGCTGCGTACTGTTTTTCAAACCGGCGCGGGAGCGAAATATCGT
>JAKLIR010000078.1 GCA_022709505.1 bacterium
AGCAACGGGGCGACTGCGACGGTGTACTCCGAGAACGGGAACGCCGGCGGAAGCGCTGTTTACGGAAACAGCACTGTAAGCGGCGGCATCGGCGTCGTCGGAAACGCCAATGGCACGGGCTACGGCGTCTATGGCGGCAACTCAGGAGACGGATACGCCGTGTTCGGCAACAACGGAAGCAGTTCGACGGGCGCGGCCGGATACTTCTGGAATACGAGCGGATCGAATTCGGGCACTCCTCTTTTAGCCAACACCGCGGGAACGGGAAACCTGTTCGAAGCGCAGCAAAGCGGGCAGCCGAAGTTCGTTGTCGATAACGCCGGGAACGTTTACGCCTCGGGCACGATCTCGGGCCTCGGGGGAGGCAACTACGTTTCGAGGGACGGCGACGTGGTTTCCGGCGGGCTCGTGGTGAATGCGGACACCGCCACCGCGACGCTGCACGTGAGAAACGGCGCAATGGGCGGCAACACCGTCGTTATAGAAAGCACGGGCGCGAGTTCGGCCACCGCGACGCTGTTGGTGACTTCGACGAACACGGACTCCGGCAGCAACGCGGTAAGAGTGACAAGCTCCGCGGGCGACACGCTGTACGTCGGCACGAACGGCGCGGGGAGCGCGGGTTATTTCAATATCAGCAACGGAGGGAATCTGAACCCGGTGGTTTACACGAGCACGAACGGTTCGGGGGATAATTTCTACGGAAACCAAGCGGGAACGGGCAACCTGATCGGCGGAAACCACTATGGAACGGGTGGTGATTTGATAAAGCTGCAAGCAAACAGCAACCCGGTGTTCATAGTCGATAGAAACGGAAGCGTTTACGCAAGCGGCACGTTCTACAGCAACGGGACGTCGATCGGCGGCGCGAGCGGCGCGGTGCAGAAGAGCGGCGACGTGATGACCGGCCCGCTCGACGTCAACTACAACTCCGCTACGGCGACGGTTTCGATATCGAACCACAACAACGGCTCAGCGCTCGTGATAGACAATACGGGAAATTCCGGGGCGACCGCGAGCGTGTATGTTAAGACGAACAACACCAACCCGGCGGGCATCGCGTTGAAAGCGGAAAACATGAGCGCGGGCTACGCAATAGCGGCCAGCGGCGCCGTGATCGTGGGCAGCGACACCGGATCCGACGGCTACGATGTGAATTTCCACGGGACCTACGGCGCTTCGACCGGCGGGCGGATGTACTGGGACGCATCGAAGAGCGCACTCCGCGCCGGCCGTGACAGCAATTCGACGAACTGGTCGGACGGCAACACAGGACCTTACTCGTTCGCCTCCGGCTACAACACTATCGCAAGCAACACGGGCACTGTTGCGTTCGGGCAGTACACGAGCGCCATCGGCGCTTATTCGAGCGCTTTCGGATACAACACGTCCGCATCCGCCGACTATTCGATGTCCATAGGCAACAGCACCACGGCGGGCGGCCAATATTCACTGGCGACGGGCCACTGGGTGACCGCGCTCGCGGACAACGTCGTGGCGATCGGCCTCGGGATGGACGACGTCAACAGGATGTCGCACGGCATACCGAACTCTTTCGCCGTCGGTTTCATGAGCACGGTTCCCACATTCTTCGTCGGCGCCGGCAGCGGCGCCGGCACGTACGGAAACGTCGGTATCGGGACGACTTCGCCGGTGGAAAGACTCGGAGTGAACGGCTACGTCGGCGCGTCAGGCGTTTCGGTGGCGACGAGCGGATATGTGAATTTCGGCGCGGCCACGGAAGCGACCGGCTTCGGATTCCGCGACAACGCCGGCACGTTACAGTACAAAACCACCACGGCCGGATTGTGGACCACATTCGGCGCGGGCGAAAATTCCGTCTCGAGATCGGGCGACGTGATGACCGGCCCGCTCGATATCAGCTACAATTCCTCGACTTCGACCGTAACGATCTCCAATCACTCGAACGGCTCCGCGCTCGTGATCGACAACAACGGAAATACCGCTTCGACGGCTTCGCTGTACGTGGTTACGAACAACACAGGCGCCAATAGCAACGCGATATATGCTTACAACACCGGCGTCGGAACGGCGGTAACGGGATTAGTGACCGGCACCGGCATTCCCGGCCAGTTTGTAATAAGCAACGGATCCAATCCAAGTAACGTTATTTATGCTTATACGGACGGATCCGGCGACCTGTTCAATGGAGTCCACTTGGGAGCGGGCGGATATCTTGCCAATCTGAAAACGGGGCCGGTAAGTCCGAAATTCATCGTGGATAGAAGCGGAAACATCTACGCGACGGGAACCGTGAACACCAGCGGCGGGACGATGACCGGGGGTCTGAGGATCGGCGCGGCGACGGCGAACCACACGCTCGAAGTGACGAACACCGGCGGCGGCTACACCGGCAGGTTCTACAACAACGCGGCGACGGCGACGATATACGCCGAAAGCGACAACGGGAGCGGCAAGGCGATTTACGCTTGGGGCAACGGGGGCAGCGCGATCGGCGTGCACGCGGAATCCACCGGAGTGAGCGGAATGGGCGTGCGCGGCGACGGCTATTACGGTGTGTACGGCCAGTCGGGCGACGGAATGGGCGTGTACGGAAAGGCGACCAACTTGGGCTTCGGCGTGTACGGCCAAGCGGTGGACGGCGCGGGCGTGCGCGGCCTTGCGACAGGCGTGGGCTTCGGCGGTTACTTCGAGAACACAACCGCCGGCGGCACGACGTCGTCGCTTTACGTCGGGAGCCAGAGCGCAACCGCCTCGGTGTTCGTCGATAACACCATGATAACCTCGAGCAGCGCGGAAGCGATCCACGGAAGAGCAGCGGACATAGGCCTCGGCGTGCTCGGCGAAAGCTTCAACGGAGTGGGCGTGTTCGGAAGGGTGAACGGCAACTCATCAGGCTCCCGAGCCGTGTTCGGGAGGGCCGCGGGGTCGGCGGGCCACGCCGGTTGGTTCGACGCCACGAATTCATCAAACAATGATTCCGTGATATTCGCCGCAACCCCGGCCGCGACATCGACGATTTGGGCGGAAAACAACGCGACCCTTAACGGCGGCTCGGCCCTTCATGCGTCGTTTACCGGAACGGGCGGCGGAAACGCGATCTACGCCGAAAGCGCGGCAAACGGAACCGGATACCCGACCGTTTATTCCAAGAACGTCAGTACGGCCAACGGAGTGGCGGGCTATTTCGAGAACACCAGTTCTTCCAATACCGAGGCGGCGCTCTACGCGAAGACCGCGGGCACGAGCGCGACGAGCAACGGCATATACGCCGAAGCCGCCGGTTCGGGGAAAGCGATTAATGCGTGGATATCCGGCCCGGGGATAGGGGTTTTCTCCTTGAACTCAGGCAACGGCCCGGGGGCTCTCATGAGAAACTCCGGTTCCGGCGCGGCGGGTGTTTTCGAATATACAGGCGGCTCGTCCGCCTCGGCGGCTGTCGTCATCTCCACGAATTCGAGCACGGTCGGCGGCAAAGGGATGAGAGTCACCCATACCAACACCGGCGACATGGCCGCAATTTTCGAAATAACAGCGGCCGGAAACTCGTACCCGATCATACTCGCGAACACGGCCGGCACCGGCAACCTGCTCCAACTACAGCAAACCGGCGCGGACCGGTTCATCGTCGCTAACAACGGGAATATGTCCAACGCAGGTGGAATAAACGTTAACGGGACCGCTTTCGTGGTTTCACCGGCCGGCGCTGTGGGGATAGGCCTTAACCCCGGCGGATATCAGTTGCAGTTGAGCTCCGACTCCGCGGCGAAGCCCGCCAGCAATATGTGGACGATCTCTTCCGATAGGCGTGTGAAAAAGGATATCAAACCGTTCACGGACGGGCTTGATGTGATAACCAAGATCAACCCGGTAAGGTATAAATTGAACGGCAAGGGCGGCATGCCGAACGATGTCGAGGGTATCAGTATCATCGCACAAGAGATAAAGGACATCGCTCCATATACGATTTCCACGCATAAGGCGAAACTGGAACCGACGGACGCCGAGGAAACGGAACTGTACGATTTCAATTCCTCCGCGCTCACTTTCGTTACGATCAACGCCGTCAAGGAACAGCAGAAGATGATCGAAGAACAGAAAGAGAAGCTCGAAGCCCAACAACTGCTGATCCAAGACATGCGAGAGCAGATCAATCTTTTGAGGAGCGAGATTGACAGCTTGAAAAAATAGGCAGGCTTTCATCATTCGGATTCCACGCTATCGGCGAATCCGGGTTGAACCCGGCGGCCGCGGACAGGGCGCGGAGACGCAAAGGGCGACTTGACAACAGCGCGCGCGTGCGTTTAACATTAGTATCAATCGCAAAAAAAGTTTAGTGGGTAGTAAAGGAGGAACCGTCATGTCTGTATCGGCGGCGGGAGCAACGGCAGTAAGTGGGATAACCATCGGCGGCGGACCGGGAGAAGGAAAGAGTATCGTTGAAGCTACGCTTTCCGAGAACATGAAGCAGCAGGCGATCAACAATGCGCCTATGCGCATACCTGATTTCAGGGTCATGTTTGGTATAGGCGGGAACGTCAATCTGATGGGCTGATCCCGGAGCGTGAGCGCGGGTCCGAGCGCTCAACGACCGTCTCGACGGCGAAAGAATATGCGGCGCCGGCGGGCGGATGGGGAACGAACAATTAGATGCGCCGGACCTTATAAGCAACATGCGCCCGTAGCTCAGCTGGATAGAGCGCGAGACTCCGGATCTCGAGGCCAGGCGTTCGAATCGCCTCGGGTGCGTAAAAATTTTCTGAGAAGAACATATAAACAATGGGCAGAAGCCTCGTTGAGGTATGCCGAATAATAGGAAATGAGGGAGTGGAAATGGATCTCGGTAATTTTCTTAAGAAGAACCGCGAGAAAGCCGGTCTCACAATCAGGGATGTTGTCGCCATGAGCGGTGACGAGATGGACAAAACAACCGTCTCGCGAATCGAGCGCGGCGAAAGGAAGCTGTCGCTCAAAGCGGCATTCTTCTTCGCGCAGATATACGGGATTCCGCTCGACGAACTTGCGAAGAAGGCGCTCGGCGCTAAAGCCCGCATCCACAAAGTGAAGATCGAAAAAAAGAAGCGCGGTCGCAAAAAAGGCGCATCGAAGTAAGCTGATCTCCGCGATTATTCCCCTATGGCCGGAAGGCTCTCCACAGGGCCTTGTTTCAGGCGGTTTTTGTTTCTCTTTTGTCCCGGATTTGTCGATGGCGAGCCGAATCGAACTTTTCCCGAACATCCGCCCCTTACAAAAACACAACGCACTAAAGGCCGCGGAGCGGCCTTGCATCGCGTTCCGGCGCGGAGCACCGGAACGAGGTAGGCATTGAGACGCGGAGCATCGGAATGAGGAAAATTGTGTAAAGCGGCCTTCGACTCGCGATCGCTTGCCGCACCTTGTGTCTCGCCGCTTTTCGCAATTTCTCTCCGTCATTCCGGACTGAGATCCGGAATCCAAGGGGGACACGGATGTCAGGGGCGGTATTTCGGGGCCGCCGGGCGCGGAGACCCACCGGGCCGAGACCCGGCGCTACATAAAACGTTAATACGCAAAGGATTACTCGTTCTGGTGCTCCGCGCCGGAACGATAACTACTATGGTATTTCGACGGATCGTCTCTGCTTATATATTAAAAAAGCGTCTTTCGAGCTAATCACAGGCGGACGAGAGTCATGCCGCCGGTGAACGAGATAGCCTGCCCCGTGATGTAAGCGCCTTCGTCGGAAGCGATGAACGACACCAGTCCGGCCACCATATCGGGAGTGGCGATCCTGCCGAGCGGTATTTTTTTCTGTTCTTCCTCTATTATCGCCTCGACCGGCACGCCTTTCGCTCCCGCCTTGAGCTCCCAGCCCCAGCGTTCCATGTCCGTGTCCACCTTACCGGGACAGATTGCGTTCACGCGGATGTTGTGCGACGCCAGTTCGAGCGCCATCACCTCGGTTAACGAGATCACGCCCGCTTTCGAGGCGCAGTACGCCGCCATGAAAGGCGCGGGCGCGAAGCCGCGCCAAGAAGACGTGTTGATGATGCAACCGCCCTGTTTCGCCTTCGTCATCCATTGCGCCGCCGCGCGCGACATTATGAAAGTGCCGTTCAAGTTCACTTCCATCACCTTACGCCATTCCGCCGGCGACAGCATGTATGAAAGATTGATCCCGGTGGCGATGCCCGCGTTGTTGCAGACTATGTCGAGCCGGCCGAAACCGGCCTTTATCTCCGCGATCAGAGCGTCCACCGACTTCTCGTCCGAAATATCGACATGCGCGGCGAGCGCCCGTTTTCCGGCGTCCTGAATTTCCTCGGCGCGCGCCAGAAGCCCGCCCCATATCGCGTCCTTTTCCCCTTTGTCCTTGCACATGTCCGCAACGACGACATCCGCGCCGTCCCGCGCGAGCCGTAGCGCGATCGCGCGCCCGATCCCGCTCTCCTTCGCGGAGCCTGTCACGAGCGCGACCTTTCCGTTTAAGTCCGACATCCCGCCGCCTCCTGTTTCTTTCTGTTCGGATTTTCGATCACTTCGTCGAATGCGTCGCCGCCCAGACATCGGAGCCCGGAGGATTCACATTCGCCTCCGCATCGACCACCACATGCACGACCGCCGGAATACCGGCTTCGAGCGCTTTTTTCAGCGCCGGTTCGAGTTCCTCCTGCTTCTGAACGAAAGCGCCGAAGCAGCCGAGCGCCTCCGCCACCTTGTCGTAGCGCGCGGGCGAATGCTCGCAGTTCACATAGTAGTCGCCCTTGGTTCCGAACGTGCGGTTCTGAGAGGTCTTCTCCATGCCCCAGCTCGTGTCCACCGCGACCACCGCCACGATGTTCGCCTTGTTGCGCACCGCGGTCTCGAGTTCCTGCATGTTGAATCCGAACGCGCCGTCGCCGCTGATGAGGCAGACCGGCTTCTCCGGTGCGGCGAGCTTCGCTCCGATCGCGAACGGAACGCCCGTGCCGAGGTGCCCGAAATCGCCCGTCCACATCAATGTGCGCGGCCCGTAAAATCTATTGAAATACGAACTCCATAGAGAAGTGTTTCCGCCGTCGTGGCAGAAGATGGTGTCGCGCGGGAAGAACTTCCTGAGCCTCGTCACAAGCTCGCCGGTTACCAACGGCGATTTGCCTGTTACGAACTTCGACGAAAGCTCCTTCTCGCCCATTTCTTTCATCATGCGGATTTGTTTCAATTTTTCGTGCTCGCCTCTTTTCGGGGTGAGCTTTTTCACCGCTTCAAGCAGTTGCGGGAGCACGATTTTCGCGTGGCCGGCGAGAGCCACGTCCGCTTTTTTATTGATGCCGATCAGAGACGGATCGATGTGATTGTGTATGAGTTTTTGCGCACCGCTCGAACCCCAGAGCGGCGCTCTGCCGAAGAAATCGAGCTCGCCGAATTTCACGCCTATCGCGAGCACTACGTCCGACTGCGAAAGCACGGCGCGGGCGAACATCGCCACCGGCGGCACGCAAAGCGGGTGGTCTTCGGGCATGCCCCCGCGGCCCGTCGGACTCTCCGACACCGGGATGCCGAGATATTCCGCGAGTTCGATCAGTTCCGCCGTCGCGTTTGTTTTCCATACCGTCGAGCCGGCGTGGATCATCGGCGCTTTCGCCTCGACGAGCAGCTTCGCCGCTTCCGCCACCGCCGCATCGCTCGCGCCCGCGATAGCAACGTCGCCCGCTCCCGCGGGAGTCGGCGACACCGTGCCCTCCGGCTTCTTAGTGTTCATGAGATCTTCGGCGAAATCCAGATGAACCGGACCCGGCACGCCCGACACCGCTGTCCTGAACGCCGTGCCGATCAGTTCCGGTATGCGTTCCCAACTCATCACTTGCGCGCTCATTTTGGTGACGGATTTGAACAGCGCCACCTGATCGACGACCTGCATCCCGCCGCGCGGCGGATTCATCAGATCGGTGCGCCGCGAGGTCGTCAGCACTATCATCGGCGTGTTTTCCTGTTGCGCCGTGATCACGCCCGAGACGAGGTTCGCCGCTCCCGGCCCCGCGCCCGCGATCACCACACCCGGCTTTCCCGTCACTCGCGCCATCGCGTCCGCCATGTGCGCGCCCGCCGCCTCGTGCCTCGGCGTCACAAACCTCAAACCTCTCTCCGCCCCGTGAAAATGCACCCATTTATACATCACGTTGTATCCGCCGTCCGGGATCCCGAATATCACATTCACTCCCAAATTGGCGAGACTCTCCATCAGGATTTCGCCCGCTGTTATATCCATCGCTCAATTCCTCCTCGGAATATATTTGCCACATATAGCGCGGCATGACCGCGCCAGCCCTCTTGAGTGTCTACTTTTACAAAGTCTGTATTCTAATTATGTGATATATGATAGTTAAATCGCGGCGAATTGTCTCCACTATTCCGATCAATAATTCTCCGCCCGGAAAGACGAGAGAAATTGCGAAAAGCGGCGATTCGCGCTCGGTCACATACGAGCAGTATGCTCCCTCGCTCTCGCTCGATGCGCCTCAAGGGAACCCTTTGAAAAGGGTTCCCTTGAGAATCCCTCCTAAACTTTTTGCGCGCAATTCCGGAAGAGAGCCGGAATTGCTTTCCATTGTTCTGGGAAAGATTACATCATTCCGATGCTTCGCGACATGGTGCTTTTATCTGGGGGCGCGGGCGTCCCGCCCGCTCTTTGATCCTTTTCCACGTTCCGGTGCTCCGCGCCGGAACGCGATGCAAGGCTGCTCCGCGGCCTTTATATATATTGCGTTTGAGTTGTAGCGCCGGGTCTCCGCACCCGGCGGCCATCTTTTCCCACCCCACCCCGAAAAGACCACCCCTGACGTCCTGTCCCATCGTGGATCCCGGGTCTCAGCCCGGGATGACGATGGAGAGATGGCGGGATGACGGACACTTCGTACACCTTGTTAAGGATGAGAATGCGAGAATTATGTTGCTAAATCCTCGGACATAATCTTGCAGCATAATACAACGTAAAGCATCGGATACCTATTCGATTCGAATCTTGTTATTCTGAGGATCTGAATACCAAATATACAAACCTTCATATTGGGCAATGATAAATCTATAAGAATCTTCAAAAATACTTATTAGATTATCAATCTGATTTTCACCCAAATAATTTTTCTTTTGTCCATGGCTCCAAATATTTCTAAATTCTCTAACCTTTTTAGCAGATTCATTAATTCTTTTTAATTCTGAACGTTCTATTGAAAATAAGCACATTTGCTCTTGAACTTGCTCTCTGTAAAGTGACACCCAAATGTTTTTCGAATGTTCACTTATAATTTTTTCAAAAACGATGTCAATGTCATCTGAGTTTTGCTGTTTATTAGCATCTCTTATCCTGCCTATTAATTCAACAAAGTTTTTTAGTTTTGAATCTCTTGGAGAAGGCTTGCTGCTAATATATTTTTTCACAATATCATTTGGTATTTTTAAATCGTCCGGCGGAACCCCATTTTGAATCAAATCCACGAAAACACCTTCAATCTTGTTTGATGCATTAACAAAAGCTTGGGCATAATCCATGCATTCTCTCAGTACTATGAGATCGCTTGCTTGGTTTTGAATACCATATTCATCAACATACCATTGAAGGAGAGAATTATAATCGGACTTGTGCCAATTTCCATCGTATTTCACCAGCCATCCTAATGTTCTGATCAAATGGTCTGTCAATATCATTAATAGCGAATTGTGAAAATTAGTTACCAGAATATTAAAATGTTCTTTGTTATCTATTTCGAACGCTTTTTTAATAGCTTCACTTTCATTTGGCATTGCACTGAACAGAGATTTGAGTTTTTGTTCTGCTCCCTTGAAAAAAGGGCAATACTTCAATTTTTGAAGTATGCCAATTTTTTTATTATTGATATATTCATCATAAGTTAAAATCTCACGAGACATAGGAGTACTAATAGGCAAATAATAAAATAATTCCATAAAAACCTCCTTTAAGATTATTTATTCTCTATTCTTCCATTCCGATAATATATTGGGTCCAGTTCTTAGGAACGGCTAAGAAATCAGAATTCCAGAATCGCGCCTTTGGCGGCGGAAGTGACGAGCGCGCGGTATTTGAGCAGCACGCGGCTGCGGATGTTTTTTTCGAACGGTTTATAGTTGCGAAGCCGGGAGGAGAGCTCTTCGTCCGAGAGAGCGACGTTGATGGTTTTCGCCGGGATGTCGATTTTGATGATGTCGCCGTTTCGCAGGGCGGCGATGGGGCCGCCCACGAATGCTTCGGGGCAGACGTGGCCTATGCACGGGCCTTGAGTCGCGCCGGAGAAACGTCCGTCGGTGATGAGCGCCACGCGGTTCAAGTGTTTCATCAGCATGAGAGTCGAAGTGAGCGCGAGTAGTTCCGGCATTCCG
>JAKLIR010000079.1 GCA_022709505.1 bacterium
GAGATGTTCATTCCCACGCATCCCATCGCGGGGCAGTTCGCTTTAGCAAACGCATCCATGGTTTCGGTGGCATGAATAAATACCGATCCGGCCGCTGATTTCCCCGGCGCCGCGCCGATCTTATACTCCGGAAATACTTCTTTAATCCCGGCGAGAATTCTCGGGTCGTGCTTTTTGAACGATTCCGACAAGATAACTTTTCCCGCGTCAATCTTTATCAAACCGCCCTGTTTGAGCACCTTCTGCGGCTCCGGCATAATCACGTAGGATCGCGCCGCCGAAGATATGAGCGCGATACATGCAAACGAAAACAACGTCGTTCTCAAAAACCCTCTGATTTTCATAGTCTCCCCCCTTGCATTTCATGCGTGTGAATTCTATCAAAAATAAGCACGACTGTCACGCGAATACACTCTTCACGCGACCCACGTTCAGGCTGTGGTTATTGAGGATGTTTAAGCTATTCGGCGCTACCGGTATCGGCGGGCGCTTCTCCAGACTCTCCCGCGGCGGGATTCACATACCCGGCGAGCTTCGCGCTCGCGGCAGTTATCCCGTTCCGTATCCCGGCATACCTGTTCCCGACGAGAGCCGCCAATTCGTCAACCGTTTTCACAAGGTCCGATTCGATATCAAAATCGTCGCCCATGCATTCGTTCCAATGTTCGACGAAAACTTCCGGCGGACAATACTTCATGTATTCGATCAATATGAGGAAAATCACCGCGATCTCATCCATCGCTCCGGCCACGGGAACGAAATCCGGCAGAAAATCAAAAGGAAGCGCCACATACGCGATCGATCCCGCGGTCAAAACTTTAAGATACCTCGGCACTCTCGAATCCCGGAATAATCCGTACAGGAGTTTAACGAATTTCGGAATGACTACTATCCGGCTCGCCGACGACGGAAATAAAGCTTGGAGCCTTTCAATTCTGCTGTCCATTCATCATCCTCCCCATATTCCATGGTACGAATCGTTGATCCGCGCGGTGCAACGCCCGCTGATTAGCGCTTTAACAAGCTCGGCGTCACTCGATATTCTATCATCAAACACGGTCGTACAACAGCCCAACTCCCTGAGAGAATGCGCGTCGCTGCCCCCCGTGCCGATTATTCCGGTGCTCATGCAGAAATTATCGCCTTGCCTGTTCTGTTCCGGCGAAGATTGCCCGTTGTACTTCTCAATTACTTTAAAAAGGTTTTTAAAACTCGTTCTATCCAGAGGCTGATCGAGCGTGCCGCTGTACCAACCGTAAGGCTGGCGCCACGGGTGCGCCGGGACCACTAAGCCGCCTGCTGATTCCACCATCTCCAAAATCTCCAGCGCGGGTTTCACACCCTTTATATCTTTATCATATCCATATATCAATAGATGCCCTTCCCTGCTCATGACCTCCATTCCGACAAACACCTTGAATCCGTCGTAGCCCTCCGCCATATCCCGGATAGCAAGCCCTCCCTCGAGCGTGTCATGCTCAGTCACGCATATTCCATCCAAGCCCCTCGCAATCGCACTCTCAATACATTCCAATGGATCGATTGCACTGCATGGAGAGGATATCATCGTATGTACGTGTAAATCTAAAATCATTCTTATTCGCCATCAATTGAATTTATCGTCCATCAAAACCAAATGTTATTGTCGGACATCGGAACCGAGAGTGTCAAGAATCACTCCTCCGATTGATAAATCCGTATCGGCTGTCAGGAATTTTTCGGGGAACTATTAAGTTTTGCATCGTTGGGTCGATAAATAAACCAGACACGGAGGTCGTGGTAGCAAATCAATCACTTACCGACCACGGAGGGGAAGGAGTGAAAAATTTTTTAAGGGGGTAAGAAAATGGATGCGATATCGTTAAGTGCTTCCAACTTTACCTCCCAGATCATTTCCAAAGCCACCCAGAAGCAGGGCGAAGTTCTCCTCAAACTTTTCGAAGTGATCAGCAGCTCGGAGATGGCTCAGGCGAAACCCCTCGCGAATATTGGCGACACAAAGGGAATCGATCTGTACGCCTAAAATAAAAATTTTGAAAGGTATAAAGTTTCCAAAAAATCTGCCGAAATATTAATTAGTTGACATGGTTGCTGCTAGCCACAGCAACTCCTCCTATAGAGCCACCGGAAATGGTGGCTTTTTTCTTTTAAACAACTTCCCCTTTTTGTTAGAGCCTCTAAATAACTTTCATGCAAAGTCGAATAGCCATAAGGAACACTGTATCATATTCTATTGTTTTCCCGAATCCAATCGGCGGATTCGGGTTCAACCACATAAAAAACGCCTTAAACAGTGGCTTTTAGCAACTAAAAAGAATCGCAAACAGGCGTTGTGAATTATTTCACAATGTGTTTTTCAACCGGTTTTTTTTCGAATATTCTATTTCACGTCCATGTCTAATGCTTCATAATTGGTGAGAAGAAAGAATAGCCGGAGTGTCTTACAAAGACGCTAAGACAAAATGAGATAGTGGGAAACAAAAAACGCGCTTGAAAGCGCGTTTTTTAATTCACGTAAAAGATAATGTTTGATTACTTTGCTTTTTCCTTAGCCGCAGGTGCAGGGGCGGGAACAACCGGAGGTTGCGCTCCGGCAGCGCCTTTATCGGCCGCCGGTGGGAATGCAAGTCCGGCTTTCTTCATATCTAACTTGAGAACTTTCATTCCATCGATCGAATATTTATTGTTCGGGTTAAGCTCAAGAGCTTTTTTGTATTCAAAATACGCTTCGGGATATTTCTTCATTTGATGGAAGCACATGCCGATGTTGTTATGCAAAAGGCTGTTTTTCTCATTTTTCGGCAATAATTCGTTGAAAAGGTCGAGCGCCTGCTGATATCGGCCTGTTTCATAGTAAATCTGGGCTATATTGTTCCTCGCGAGAAAATCCCCGGGCCTTATTTCAAGGGCTTTTTGGTATTCCTTTATCGCGTCGTCGTACTTCTTCAGTTGGTAGTACTGAAAAGCAAGATCGTTATGCGCTTTGGGACTATTAGGATTTTTCCTGACGTTTTCTTTAAAAAGGTCAAGCGCCGTCCTCTGGCACCCTGAAAAAAGTCCCGACAGTAGCACCACCGCAATAATCAATAGTGCAGAATGTGCTCTTTTCATTTTCTCTCCCGGTCTTTTAAGTTAATCCCATTTTAGATAAAAGCACCTAAAATGTAAACAAATTTTTTTCTCACTAATAATATTATCCTTTATTAAAGGCAAACTTTTCCAAATTGTTAATCTCCAACCGTTTTTAATCCCAGTTTCTTCATCATCGATCTAAGTTCAATGTTATTCACACCTGCCTTCTGAGACGCTTTGAAAACCCATTCGATATATGCTCTCGCACTTTTGACGTCTTTATACGGACCTTCAAGTATTTTTGCTATCTCAAGGCCCGCTTTCCGGGCTTCCTGATGTTCGGGATCGTGAACCATTATTTCCCGGTATGCATCCAACGATAACCTGAAATCCCCCGCTCGTTTCAGGGCTTGCCCCACTCTACTCTGTTCCTCCGGACCGAAATACGTTTCGGGTATCTGCAATTTAAGTCTTCTGAACATAGTGGGCAATTGCGTAAATCTCCCCGTTTCGTAAGCAGCGTTAAGCGCGCCGATAAATTTTTCCTGCGGCCCTATTAGTGCATATTCGCCCTTTTTGACTCTTTCGAAATTCGGGACTATCACGGCTTTGGACAAGATGAGCAGATAAAGAACTCCGGCGCCGAACGCAAAGCCTCCTATGTGGGCTGTGTATGCAATGCTCGAAAACTTCATCATTTTCAACATCACGAATTGCATCACAAAATACAGGCCGAGGAAAAATATCGCAGGCACTTTGAACGGGATCGGAACCCAGCCGAGAAGCAAAACACACTTCACACCGGAACGCGGGAATAGAACGAAATAGCCGCCCATCACACAAGAGATCGCGCCGGACGCTCCTATAAGCTTGTGAACCGCATCCGCGTCGCCACCCAGCCCGGCCGTCGCTTTGAATATCAGAGCGGACACAGCCCCGCCCACCAGATAATATATCGTGAATCCTATCTTTCCCATCAAATCTTCGAGGTTCGATCCGAACAACCATAAGAACCACATGTTGCCAAGGAGATGCATAGTGCTACCATGCAAAAATTGATGTGAAAGTAGCGTCAACGCGCTCACGTTCGAAGTGGAAAATCCCAGCATTTCCCACACATACGTGATATCACCCCCGTACACGGCGCCGAAATAAAAAGCCACGTTCAAAACGATGATACATAATGTAATGTATGCTATGCGGCTCGTCGGGTTTGTTACTGAATACGGGATCGGCAGCATTAAGAAACCTTTAACTCGGATTTTTCAGAAATAACGGATTCGGGTTAATTATATCATATTGTGAAAATCAGCAATCCGATACGGATGTGAAACATCGCGGGCCGAGAGCCCGCTTGCTCACAATAAAAAACGCCGGGCTAAACCCGGCGTTTGTCGAATCAATCAAATAATGACTATCGAATTAAGAACCGAACTCCTTTTTAACTATGGCGAAAGCCTCGTCGGCATACTTGAAAGTCTTTTCGAGGTCCTCATCCGTATGCGCGGCCGAAATGAACCAGTTGTGCGAAGGATGGAAAAACGCACCGCGCCGCGTCACTTCCGTGCAGAAGCGCTGGTTTCTGAAAAAGTTCTCCTCGTTCGCGAACCGAAGGAACGGAATGGTCGGGGGCCCCGAGTATTTGACCCTGAGGCCATGGCTCGTGGCAAGGTCTGAAAGTCCCTTTCCAAGCCGGGTCCCTATGTCCATCATGTGCGCCACCGCATTGGTTTCTTTCATAAGCTTGAGATTGGCAAGAGCCGCAACCATCGGTTCCGCGCTGTTCCAGTAACTACCCGTCAGGAACACTTTCGACGCGGCGTTTTTCAATTTGTCATTGCCGACGCATGCGCTCAAAGGATAGCCGTTTGCGATCGCCTTGCAGTAGCACGCCATGTCAGGTTTGAATCCGAAGTACTCATTCGAGCCCCGGAGATCGAGCCGGAATCCCGCTCGCACGTCGTCGAGAATCAAGACGATTCCTTCCTCGTTGCAGGTCTTCTGGACTTTGCTCCACCAACCGTCAACGGGAAGCTCCTGATCCGCGAAGGTGGGGTGATTGTATGGAGTGAGGATCGCCGCCGCGATTTTACCTTTGTTCTTTTCCACCACTCTATAGAAACTCTCGATATCATTGAACTTGAAATAATCTATATGCGCGCGGTCTTCTTCGATGATGCCGCCGTGGCCGGGGGTGCACCATGCATGGGCGCCGTGATAGGTGCCTTTCGCCATGATGACTTTCGGCCGTTCGGTGTATTCTCTCGCCACCTGAAGAGACCACGTCGTAACATCCGAACCGTTCTTCGCGAAGACGACCCAGTCCGCGATGGGGATCAGGTCCGTAATGTACTCCGCGAGTTCCACCATAACTTCTCCGGGGTGGTTGAAGCAGTTTCCGAGTTCCCTCTGATTCCGCACGGCTTCTTCCACCTTGGGATGGTTGTAGCCTGTCACCATCGGGCCGTATGCGCAGATGTAATCAATGAACTCGTTGCCGTCAACATCCCAATAATGGGAACCTTTGCCGCCGGCGGCATAGTAAGGGAACGAGCCGGGGACGGTGAGCGCCGGGCTCATGTGGCCGTAGATTCCACCGGGCATTTTCTTCGCGGCCCTTACGAAAAGATCTATGGATTTGTTGAAATTGTAAAGCGCCATATTGTTTCAGCCTCCCTCGTCGTCAAGCTGGAAGATATTTACTGAGTTGGTCAAGCAGACCGCTAACGCCATCGACCAAGGGGATCAGGCCGCGTATTCGAATCTCCGCGGTTCCGATTGCCGCCATAGCGTCTGTTTTTCCCGTGAAAAGCTCGTAAGCAGCCTTCACGTCTTTCAACTCCATGAACGCATCGACCTGCCCGGGGGCATCTCCCTTGCCGGCGATGAACCCTTCAGCCGTCTTGATCAGATAAGCTTTCGGACCACCGCCCCCCACGACAACTTGAAGCGTGGAATTCGGGATACTCGAAACTATGGAACTTTTCATCTTCTCGTCGTTCTCGCCGACCTCTTTCACGCCGTAAAGCGCGGCGTAAAGCATAAGCCTCACGATGAAATCGAAATCTTTCTTGTTCGCGAGAAGCTGATCGCTCGGCTTCATGTAATAATCGAGCCTCTTGGTGAGCGCTATGAAATTCGTCAGGATCTTCGGATGCCAAATTCCTTTCCAGATCACCGGAATCACATTCGCGCCCTCGAACATCTTGTTCAACTTGTCCGCCGAGCTGAACCACATGGCAATCGTCGGAAGCGCCATCGATCGCCTTGAAGCCTCACACTTACCATCCCTGAACTTGAGCGTCACCGCAGGACCATCACTCACGTGAAACATTACGGAACACTTCCAGCCCTTGATCAGGTTTGCAGCCTCCGTGTCGTGCCCCACCACTTCTTCCAACAATGGCAGAACCGCTCTGAGGTAAATACACGAAAGCACCTGCTCTTTTTCCATGCGCACCACCTCGCCGTCGTGTTTTAACGGCTAATATACTACAAATGTTTCTTTTTGTGAAGTATTTAGTTCAAAAATTGGAATATCCAGAATCCGGATATTTTTATTTTCGCTCAAACTGGAACTTTCCGGCCGCTTTTTTTGTTATGTATTTGAAGGTTTATCCCGAATCCTCAGATTGGATTCGAGAGCAATGATTCAGAGTGGATGAAAAGCAAGTCGAAAGGAGCATATTGAGTGTGAGCGTACTGCGGGATGTACGTGAACAAGAAAATGCGACGACAACGAAGCTGTTCGCCGCTATGAACATTGCACCGGATTCAGCGTGTTATCGATGAATCCGGGTTTACATGGGGGGGCGTCATGGACAAGAGTAACGGTAGAGTGTCGGCGAAAAGAAAGGGCGCGGCCTGCGTGCATTCTTTCAACGCAACCGGAGAAAAAGCGGCATGGCTTGTGGAATCTCTCCCTACTAACAACCGAGGCGGTTCAAGATGGGTGGAGGTTCCGGTTACAGTGTTCCGGTGTTCGCACTGCGGAGATACGAAAGAATACCCTGATTTCTGGGAAACAAACTATATAGCTTCCTCGAAGAAGCCTGCGAATTTCCAAAATCTGAAATCAAGACGGGGCAGAAAGAAAGCCGTCAAACAAGCTGTGGAACCTTGAGCGCACGGGTTTAGAACGGATTTTCCTCCGGAAAAATTCGGCTTAGAACGGTAGCATTCCCTTATTACTTTTTCGCATAAATCTTTCAACGAACATAGCAAGGTGATCGTTGACTTTTCCGGGATCGCTCTGAGGCATTGAACATGCCGTCTCAACGCAGGCATACAGCGTAGGCTGCGGTCTTGCTCTGTATGGCAGCGCGGATAGCCGCTTTGCATCCTCCGCGGGATCGAGAGTCAAAACAATTTTATTCAGTTCAGGAAATTTCCGGGCTTCCAGCCTCAATTGTCCGGTCAGGGCGTTCTTCTTATCCCCCACAACGGCGATAATTAGCGGATGATTCACCTGCCTGTGCGCGATGCGGGCGAACACCGGTCTCATGGTCTGTTCGTCGATCGCGCATTCGTTTCTATATTTCTTGAGAATGCCGATGACGGTTTTGCTGAGTGACGGATCGAATGTTATATGGAAAAGGTCCGTCAGCACTCCGGCAAGCCTGAGATTCGAATATGCGGACTGATAGCCGGAGAGACGTTGCTTGACGAAGGGATCTTCCGACTTAGTGAATACAAAACCCCCGTCGGGAGAACCGAATTCCTTCTTTATCAATGCGGCTTGCTTTTCCGCGCCGACGAGATACGCCGTCTTCCCGGTGCTCTCATAAGCTTCCACCAACGCGGAAAGAAACAGCACGTTGTCGTCCAACATCCCTTTAAGTCCGGTTTTGCCGTTTTCCGTCTCGAAATGCGCGACTCCCGATTTCGGGTCCGACACTTTTTTCTCCATACGATCAAGAGTTTTGAGCCCGGCTTCACGCCAATCGCTCCTGTCGAAAACATCAGCGCCTCTGAGAAGCGCGACAACGGCAAGCGAATTCGCATCAGTGTAAAAAACGTGGTCCCGCCCCGGCATCCCGAGCCGGGCCCTTTCGGATGCTCCCTTTCCGTAAAACTCCTTCCCTTTTATCAATCGTCCGTCATTGTTTACAACAGATCCTTGACCTCCGTAAAAACCTCCGTCCGCTCCCGAAAGATATCTCACGACATATTCGAGCGCCTTTTCCACATTCCCGGCATCGGCCCCGCCGCCCGCGGCTTTCATCTTTCCGGAATCCGCCGCTGCAATCTGATGAGCCGCGATGAAAACCATCGCCGCCCTCGAATTCTCTTCGAGGGTCTTCGTCCACGTCTTTTCGACACTCGCTTCCCCAGCACGGACTCTGAAGACGCCGCCCCATTCCGCGTCGAGCCGCGCATCCACTCTCTCTTTCTTCTCTATCTTCAGTTGTTCCTTCAAATTTCCGAAATCGCTTCCCCCGTACGCCGAATATCCGGCTTCGAGAAAGTCGAACACTTCGTTCCCGAATCCGCCGGAACAAGCGTTGTTTCCCCGCGCACCGAGCAAATCACCGGATTTTCGAGCGTAGTATTTCGCCGACCCGTATAGAACGTCCTTGCCGGGCAATTCCCCGGGAGCTTCGTTCACCGCTCCGAGAGGCGGCGCGAATGCGATCTCTCCTTTTCCGTACTTCTCGAATATCTCCCTCGCCGCCTTTTCGTCCGGTGCGCCGGGTCGATCGAGATCAGCAACACCTCCGGCGGGAGAAAGTAGAATAAATTCCTTATCCGGGCCGCCGACCGCGGCGAAAAGATCGGGCCGCATTGTGGAATTCAACTTCACAGGTATCAGATACTTCCTGATTCCCTTTAATATCGAATCGGACTTCCCGCCGTTCTCCGCTTCAATGCAAGGTTCGTAATTCCATGCCTCCCTTATACACACGAGCAGCGGTTTTTTTTCGGATTCGGCCGCTTTAACGGAAGCGATGTCGAGGCTCATCCAGCCGGATTCCTCGGCGACAGGCGCCGGACGTTCGATCGGAAGCACTCCTTTTTTCGAACAACCGGAGGTCGAAATAAATGATGCCGAGATGAAAATCAATAGAAACAATCTGCCGCTCATGAATCCAATACGACGAGCTTTATTCATGTCATAACCCACCCTGAACGCCATAGCGTGATGATAGATGAACCGGAAATCAATTATGTGGACCCGAATTTTTTGGAAAGTTCGCCTGTAATCCTTAGCATTTCCTCGTCGGGGACTCTCCCGACATTCGCATCGAATATTTTGAGGTCCGGCGTCAGCCAGAAAAACGAAGGCAGCCCCTGAACTTGAAACGCCTCGACAAGAGGAAAAGAAGCGCTATTTTGAGAATCCACGAGATGAAAAAACACCTTGTTACCGTATTCCGCCTGCAATTGTGAAATGATCGGTTTCATTTCCTGACATATCGAACAGGAATCGGAATAGAACATGAGAAAAATCGGTTTTCCGCCCGAGTCCGGCAGCAAGTTCGGGGCTATCGTCAACTTCGGAAGATCCTTTTTCTTAAAATAGCTCGGCCCGTAAACCAGCACGACCGCGACAGCCGCGAATAATATGAAATACACTACTTTCTTGGTTGCATTCATTTGGCGGACTCCAGCGCTCTTTTCAGTATCTCATCAGTCGGCGTCTCGGCGGCCCTGAATATTTCCCTTCCATCCGCTCCGACCACAAGGTTGAGCGGAAGCCCCATGAGGCCCATCTTTTTCATAGAAATATCGCCGCTCGGATCCCTGACGACCGAATACTTAATTCCATTTTTGGAAATATATTTTTTTACGACGGGAGTAGCGTCTCCCACGTTCACACCGTAAACCACAAGCCCTTTCTTCCCGAACTTTTCAAGAATACCATTATTGATCTTCACTTCCTCGGCGCAGACCCTGCACCAGCTCGCGAAAAACGTCAGGTATGTAACCTTTCCCTTTTCGAGCTTGAAAGGATTCCCGTTCAAATCAAGAAATTCCAAAGTGAACAGATCGACTTCCGAACCTTGCGGCGCTTTTTTTTCAGTGCGCCCGCCCTTGCCCGCACAACCTCCGGCGATTAAAACCACAGCAATCAAGGCCACTGTTATCAGCGATATTTTCTTCATGATCTCCCCTAAAACCCGAATGAAAACTTCATTCACGATTCAGCCCGCATTTTTTCATCGTAAAATCCGGGTTAAGCTCGACACC
>JAKLIR010000008.1 GCA_022709505.1 bacterium
GGCGGCCGCTCCGCCGCAAGCGCGCCGAACACCTTCTCCGACTCGCCCTCTACAAGCTCCACGTTTTCAACGCCGTTCAATTCGAGATTCGCGCGGCCGTCCGCGACCGCGGCGGGGTTGTTCTCCACCCCGATCACTTTCCCGGCTTTTCCGGCGAGCAATATCGCTATCGGAGCAGCGCCGGTGTACAGATCGTAAACCGTTTCGCCGCCCTCGAGCGCGGCGAGCTCCAGCAAAGCAGAATAGAGCTTCCCGCACTGTTCAGGGTTCGTCTGAGCGAACGCCTCCGGAGAAATCCGCAGCTTAACGCCCGCCATCTCCTCGGTAATGTGGGAATCGCCCGCGAGAAGCCGCCGGGCGCCGCCGAGCGTGGCGTTGCCCATCGAGACGTTCGAATACCAGAACAGGCTTTTCAGTTCAGGAAACTTCGAGGTCAGAGTCTCCGCGAAATCCGCCGCGTCGGGTTCGAAACCGTCCCCGAAAGTCACAATGCACGCCATGAGGTCGTTCCCGCCCGTCCTCACCACCAAATGGCGAAGCAAACCTTCATGCCTCCGTATCGAGTGTCCGGAGAGCTCGCGCGACCGGCAGAATTCCAGCGCCTCGTTCCTCAACTCGTTGCACTTGCAGGTCTGAAGGTGACAATGATCAATATGTATGATTCTTTCGAAAGACCCCGCGGCGTGCAGCCCGAGCTTCAGCCTGCCGTCAGCGAACGTCCCGAAGGAGTATTCCATTTTATTCCTGTATTCCCAAGGCCTCTCCATGCCGATGATCGGCTCCACCGGCGGCGACGCTATACCGCCTATGCGTTGAAGGTGGTCCGCCACTTGCCGCTCCTTCCATCGCAACTGCGTCCCGTAGTCGAAATTCTGCCACTTGCAGCCGCCGCACAATCCGCCCGTGTTTCCGAAATGCGCGCACCTCGGCGCCACCCTGTCCTCCGACGACTCTATCAACCGCTCCGTCCGCGCCTCTATCCACTCCCTCCGTCGCTTCGTGACAACCGCCTCCACCCGATCCCCCGGCACGGCCCCGTGCACGAACACCACGACTCCGCTTCCGGCGCGCGTCACACCCGAACCCCCGAAAGCCAATCCCTCGATCTTCAATTCGAGGTGCTCGCCCACCTTCGGCCGCTTTCGCACGCCGGTATCCGCCGTCCGTTCCTTTTCTTCCATTTCCTTTTCTTCCATTTTTCAACCCGATCTGTTTCGCAATTCGCAAATATCGATATTTCTTTTGTTTTCAGGCTGTTTTTGTTTTAGCCCGGATTCGTCAATAGTACGCCGAATTCGGGTTTAGAAAACAGCGAGAGCCTCATTTTTTCTTTCCGCTCTTGTAGTCAAATGAGCGGAAAAAAGTTTCCACTTCAGGGGAATCGAGGACAACCATGTCCTGAGATACGGCTTGAAGCGTTATTTGGGTATTGTTAACGAAGCCGATCAAATTTCTTCCGTATGAAGGATTCGCCCTGTCGTTCCTGAAGATACGAACTTCGACAGCCGGATTTCCTTCGAGAGTCGTGTCTTTCCTGCTTAGAACTTCGCTTCTGCGTGAGAGGAGCGAAACTCCGTCCTGCAAGGATTTATCCATATTGAAGACGGCGCTCTTGGGAACGTCTATATCTATCAATCCGACCATGAACATAATGTTCCCGCCCGTCGCCGTGTAGAAGGCCGCATTTTTAGGGGCCTTCGCGCCGACCGGGATTGCTTCTTTTGTCATTTTGGGAAGCCCGGCGGGGAGGATGATTGAGAACGAGCCGTTCGGGGCGGTGAAAGTGCGTGCGTCGATAGGAGCGGCGGCGCGCGGTTCGGCGACCCTCTTGTCAGCGGGTGGTTTTACGGTGCGTTCCGCCGGGCGGCCCGCGGGAGCTTTGCTCGCGGTCGCCTTCGTCGCAACCGCCGCCGGGCGATCTTTCTCCCCGGCAGCCGCCGGTTTTTTCGGTTGCGAACACCCTGTCGCGAGCATTGCGATCATCGCCGCGGCGGCCGCGGCCGCAACATGTTTTTTCATAATGAAAACCTCCCGCGCGTAACATCGACCCTTCATGTTATCATCGCCCCGCCGCCGGGTCAATTAATCCGGATTTTTCCGGTGAAAAATGTGGGGGGATTGCGCGCTTAATCAGAGATGTATTTTGCTTGTCAATCTTATCCACCCGGCTGTTTTTCTTTCAGGAAATTAGTTTGAAAAAAATTCTTCAGGCGTCAAAACGGAAATGAGAGGCATCGCTTTCTTCTTCAATTTCTTATCTCTGGATATTACAGCTTCAGCCTTCTCTTTGACAGCGGCGCTTATCAATACGGCGTCGAAGGGATCGACGTGAATTTTTACAAGAAGTTCATAGGCATACGACATAACCACCGAATCAGGCACCGCTATTTTGAGTCCTATTTCCGCGATTCTCGCCTCAGCCTGCTTTATGGCGAAAGCGGGTGCTTGGCTCCTCGAAACCTCGGATTCAACTCTTACGCCGTGAATGATCTCCATCGCGGTTGTGGAAAGAAGATATCCGGTCGTCGTTCCCCTGTTGATCTCTTTCAGAATTCGCTTTGAACCGAGAGAATAATTTTCTCCCGTTGTGGGATTAATTTCTCTTCTCCAGACATTCAAGATGATGTTTGAATCGACGAAAATACATTTCATGGATTAAATATCTTTTTGCGGTTCTCTTTAACTATGTCCACGCTGGATTTGTCTTTTGGAAATAAATCGGCGAAACAGCCTTCCATTCTATCGATGTCCGAGAGTTTTGCTTTGCCTTTTTTTTCAAGATGTTCGAAAGTTGCGAGAACTTTTTTCACATCATCGATTTTGAGAGACATTTTTTTCAACTCCTTCGAGCGGCGCCGCCGAATAAGTCTATTTTACACAATATGCGCCCGTTGGACAACCGCCCTTCTCAACCATCCATCGACAACTGCGACCGCCTACGACGGCAGCGGCTGCAACCTCCTTATTTCACCCGCGGCGCGTGATCGACGAATCGGGGTTTATTGTCGTGCGCCGCTTCCCAAATGGGCGCGGGGTCGGTTAGGATATTTTCGGCGGCCGGAACGAGGCCGCACTCCGCGCTCGAACGCGCCCGTCGGAAAGGAGTCGCCGTGTCGGAAGCAGCCGAAAGAAAACGCAATCCCAACCTATGGGTTCCCTCCCTCTATTACACGCAGGGATTTCCATACACGCTCGTAACCGAAATGGGGCAGGTGTTTTTCAAGGCGATCGGAGCGCCGCTCGAAGCGCTCGGCATATTTCAGGCCGCGCTGCAACTCCCGTGGGCGCTAAAGTTCCTGTGGTCGCCGCTCGTGGACCTTTTCGGGGCGAAGCGCAACTGGATACTCGCGATGCAGGTCTCGCTAACCGCGATGATGTTCCTGCTCGCGGCGGACGTGTTCGGGCCGAAGAGCGCCTCGCTTCTTCAGGTAAAACTCTTCATGCCTAACATTTGGCTGACGTCCGTCGTGCTGCTTGTGTTATTCGTTCTGGCGTTCGGATTGGATTCGCGGCGCCCCGCCGGAGCGCGCGCGGGGCTTTTCGCGGGCGGCGCGGCGGCTTGCGGCGCGGCGGTTTATTTCATGCACGGCAACTTCGCGACCCCCGCGCCCTTGGCGCTTCCCGTTCATATATGGATAGCGTTCCTGTGTTTCCTCGCGGTGGCGGTGTTCAGCGCGACGCACGACATATCGATCGACGGCTACTATCTGGATGTGTTGGACAGCGCGGGACAGGCGGCGTACAGCGGCGTTCGAGTGGCGGCGTACCGCGCGGCGATGGTGGTGGGCGGCGGACTGCTCGTGATGCTCGCCGGGAAATCCAACTGGGCGCTCGCGTTCTGCGTGGGCGCGCTTCTGTTCCTAATGGTAATGCTGTTTCATTTCTACTATCTGCCGAGGCCGGCGGCGATCACAGGCGGCGGCGCGGCGGCGATCACAGGCGGCGAAAAGAAATCCTTCGCTCGCGCGTTCACAACATACCTCGACCAGAAACGGATCGTGATAATTCTGCTCTTCATCCTCCTGTACCGCGTCGGCGACTTCTTGTGGAAACCCATGGCGAAACCGTTCCTCATGGATATAGGGGTGAGCGTCGTGCAGATCGGGGTCATTCAGGGCGTTCTCGGAATGATCGCGACGATTCTCGGGAGCATCGCTGGCGGAATATATATAGCCAAACGCGGACTCACCCGCGGTCTGTGGGTGCTCGGAATCATCCAAAGCATCACACTTCTTCTTTACGCCTACCTCGCTTTGAGGTTCCCGAAGACACCCGCGATCAGCCTCGTCGGAATCATCGAGGTCGCGACGGTGAACGTTTTTGAAAACCTCGCCTACGGCCTCGGCACGATCGCTTTTGTGAATTTCCTCATGCGCACGTGCAAGAAAGAATACACGTCCGCGCACTACGCGATCGCCACCGGACTGATGGCTCTCGCCTCAACCATCGCAAGCGTTTACAGCGGATTCCTCGCTCAGAAATTCGGTTACACTAACTTCTTCGTTTTCTGCTTCATCTCTTCAGTGCCCGGGCTTTTCCTTCTGGCGCTGCTGCCGCTGAAAGAGCTCGAACCGGCGAAATAGCGACAAATCGCTCGCTCAAGTCATCGCATTCTCCGTCAGTCCGTGCTGAGACCCGGAATCCATGGAAGACATGGATGTCAGGGGGGGGTATTTTGGGGCGAACGGGGTGCGCTCCTCGGCCGCGCGCGGAGACCCGGCCCTGCATCTCAAACGTAATGCATTAAAGGCCGCGGAGCGGCCTTGCATCGCGTTCCGGCGCGGAGCGCCGGAACGAGGGTAAATAATGGAAAGCAATTCCGGTGCTCTTCCGGAATTGCGACGGTGAAAAGTTTAGGAGGGATTGTTAAGGGACCCCTTTTTAAAGGGTTCCCTTGGGTCGTCGCCCGCAACGCAGCGAATCGCCGCTTTTCGCAATTTCACAGAGGAGAGGGTTTGCCCGCAAAAACCGCCACGCTCACCTTCGGGCCGCGCGCCATCGAGCATCCCCTGCCGTTTTGTTCGTAGGTGAAATCCGCTCCGGCCTTCTTCTCTATAAGTCTGAGCGCTTCCATGACGGATATCGGGCGGATCGTGTGGAAAGAAACCTTTTTCTTCGCCACATCGGGATCGCACTCGATCTTCACGTTCGGGAGAACGTCGTCCCATACGCGGAGAACTTCACCCACGCTTTTTTTCTCGATATTCATGGGAGCAAGCATGGTGTCGAGGCCGGTCGGGTGAATGTGATAGAATCCGATGACCGCCCAGTAGACGAGAAAGAATACGAACTGGTCGCCGTCTCCGTCGCTGTTTCTGAATTTAGCGTCGAACAAATGGCGGATGGCGAAGAGAGCTGTCAGCAACGCGAACACCGCGAGAATGAAATAGCCGAACGGCATCCATGCCACGGCGAATCCGACCGCCAGCGCGATCAATGTCGCGATAATAGTTCTCATCTCTGATTTCCTCTCTTCTCCCGCGCCGGTTCAGAACCCGCGGATGCTTTCGAGGTTCTGCCGCGCCATCGTGCCGACCTCTCCGAACGGCGCTACGTCGAGCACTTTCTTGAAACAATCCTCCGCCTTCCTGTTTTCTCCGAGCTGCCGGTAGAGAATTCCGAGGTTGAGGCGGGCCGGCACGAAATATTCGCTCATTTCGAGAACTTCCACGTAAGCGTTCTCCGCTTCCTTGAGCCGCCCTTCCTGATGCGCGAGCGCGGCGCGGTCGTAGGCGTCCATAACGACGTTCTTCACTTCCATGTCGAAAAAGCGGTTAATGCCCATGTTGAGAAGAATGGTCGGCAGCGGAGCGAAGATCAGGCCGAGAGTCGTGATGGCGGTCGCGGTGGATATGGGGAGATCCACCACCACGCGACCCTTGTACTTTATCAAAACTCGGGTCAGATTGGTCTGCCGGACGAGTTCCTCGAGCAGGCGCTGCACCTGATCTCCGGACACTTCGTACCTGTCGGCCGTGTATTCGTCGAAACTGCCTGTGCCCGCCCGGTAGTTGCGCAAAGTCTTGTCGTAATCGTTCCGCGACTCCGGTTTGGACAGCACGTTGTAGGCCTGAGCTATTCGGTGGAATGCCTCTTCGTCACCGTCGCCGCTGTCCGGATGATAGACTTTTGCAAGCCGCCTGTATGCTTTTCTTATATCGTCCGCGGTCGCCGTTTCCGGCACGCCGAGGTCTTGGTAAAAATCACGCATTTCTTCCGTCCGCGCGCCGGGCGAGGCGCGCTTTTTCACTTGAAAAAGTTAATACCGCATCGGATTTTATGTTAAAAGAATGGCAGAGTCAATAAACCCGAATCCGCCGATCGGATTCGGTGGCAATGATTCAGAGCGGATGAAATGCAAGGCGGAAGGAGCATCTTGCCGGTGAGCGTACCGGGATGTACATGAACGAAAAAATGCGACGACGACGAAGCAGTTCGCCGCTATGAACATTGCAAGGATTCGACGCGCTATTGACGAATCCGCGATAAACTGCGTCCTCCCTCTCCATCTGTTTCCGACTTCCAAAGGTTGTTGCGCGTTTCCCCGGAAAAGTTATAATTGTTCCTTATCAATTCCAATAAATGTGAGGTTGTCCATGCCGGCCGGTAAATATTTCCTTTTCCTTTCAGCACTGTTTCTATCGATTATCGTTTCCGCCTGCTCTGAATCGCTCGCCAAAACGATCGCCGCCGATAAAGACAACGTTTCGTCCAAGCCGACCGTCATTTTCGGCTTCATGTCATCTTCGGATGACAACTGGGACGCCCAAACTCTCGCAATCATATCGGACATCACAAAGCTTATTTCGGAGAGGAACAACGTCGATCTGAGGATCGTGAAATACGATAAGCTGAACGACTTCATCCGAGACGTCAAATCCGGGATCATACAAACATTCGTCGGGCTCAGCTATAAAACCGAAGCGGAATTAGTGCCTTCGATGAACTTCAAGCCTTTATTCACACACACAATCTACGGCCAAAAGATGAACCGTTTCTGCCTTTGGAAAAAGAAAGGTAAATTCGGCTCCTCCATCAGCGGGCTGAAAGGCCGGAAGATCATTATCGATGGAAAAGACTTCTTCCAATACATGACACTGCGGGAGATGTTGGGGGAAGCACCCGAGAATTCGGCAACGATAACTTTCGGGCCGAACGGGTCATCCATAATATACGCGCTCGCTCTCGATCAGGCGGACGCGGCGGTATTGTCCGAAACGCAAGTGAATTTCTTCAAATTCACAAATCCGGGGCCGGTGAAAGATCTTGAAAAAGTAGCGTGCGGAAAAGATGTGTACAATCCGGTAATATATGCGTCGCCGAAGCTTTCTCCCGTTATAATTACCGTGATATCGGACTTTCTCAAAAACGCCCGGAACGACGACGGCTTCAAGAAATGGCGGCCTCTCATGAAAACCGCGAAATTCGTATTTTACGAACCGGACAAGGCGATTCTTTTCTCCACGTTCAACGACATAAACGCGGCCAAAAAGAAAGGTTGGGCGAAAAGCTTCGAAAAACTTGTTTCGTTCGCTGAATAGTTTCGGTGTTTTTCAGATTATTAGAAAATCGTGCAAGGGGATAAACGGTTGAAAGCGCTGTACTTCGACGGTGAGATGAAGATGATCGACATGCCCGCGCCGGAGGCGGACGGCGAGGCGGTCGTGCGCGTGCGCATGGCCGGCGTTTGCAACACGGATGTGGAAATCTCCCGCGGCTATATGGGATTCAAGGGAGTGCCCGGACATGAATTCGTGGGAGTGGTGGAAAGCGCGCCGGATCCGAAATGGGTGGGCCGCAGAGTCGTCGGCGAGATCAACATCGGCTGCGGCGACTGCCCGGCGTGCGCCGCGGGAATGCAGCGCCACTGCCCCAACCGCGAAGTGCTCGGCATCGCCTCGCGCGACGGCGCGTTCGCGGAATATCTGCGTCTCCCATTGGCAAACCTCCGCGAAGTCCAGGCGTCCATGCCGGACGAAGTAGCGGTGTTCACCGAACCCGTGGCGGCATGCTTCGAGATGCTCGAACAGGCCGCCTTCGCGCCCGGAGAGCAAACTGCGGTGATCGGAGACGGGAAGCTCGGACTTCTCGCGGCGCAGGTGTTGCGCGCTGCCGGCGCCCGCGTGACCATCATAGGAAAACATCCGGAGAAAATGGCGCTCGCTTCAGTCGAGTTCGGGTTGGACACCGTCCCGGTGGAATCCGCTCGCGGATTGCGCTTCAACACCGTTGTGGAATGCTCGGGGAAACCGGCGGGTCTCGATCTCGCGGGAGAGATAACGAGACCTCGCGGAAGAATATTTCTCAAAAGCACTTATCACGGCAATCCAAGCCCGAACACTTCCCTTTGGGTGGTCAACGAACTGACCGTGATCGGCTCCCGCTGCGGGCTGTTCCCGCCGGCGCTCGACGCCCTCGCGCGCGGCGCGGTGCGCACGAAACCGCTCATCGGCGCGGTCTTTCCTTTCAATGACGCTCTCGACGCCTTCGACGCCGCCATGAAACCCGGCGCGCTGAAAATACTAATCGATTTTAAACCCTAATCCTTCATTGGGATTCGGGAGCAATGATTCAGAGCGGATGAAATGCAAGGCGGAAGGAGCATTTTTGAAGTGAGTGTACCGGGATGTACATGAACGAAAAAATGCGACGACAACGAAACAGTTCGTCGCTATGAACATTGCACCGGATTCGATGTACTGTTGACGAATCCGGTATAAAAATGATGACAACAAACCCGCCGCGCCTCCTTTTCGCCTCCGGCGGCCCAAGGGTAAACTTTTGAAAAAGTTTCCCCTTGGGAATCCTCTTCAAAACGTCTCGCGTCGCAATTCCGGAAAAACACCTGAATTGCTTCTCCTTCGCGTATCAATAAATTTCGTCATTTCGGCGTCTTTCATTTCGTCATTTTCGGCAATTTGACAATTGGCCGTTCTTTTTAAAATACTCTTATTTAAGGTTCGAGTAATCAAAACCGGAGCGCTCATGTTTTTCATAGCAGTGATAACAGGTTATTTCATTGGGTTGTTTCTTTTCGTTTTTTTCAAGGGCGGGCCTCCGTTCGGCACGATCATTTCTTTCATGGTCGCCTGCTATATAACCCGCGAGAGGGAACTGCGCGCGTGCATTTACATAGCCCTGCTTCTGATCTCCACATCGCTCGCCTTGACTTATATAACCGGGTTGTGGAACCACGAATTCCTGCACGACGAGATCGTAAGTTACGCTTTCGTATCGTTCTACGCAATAGTTACCGGAATCGCTTATTCCTCCCGTCACTGGAAAAAACGAGGCAAGCCCTCCGGGAACGGCGAGCCTCCGGCGGCCCAAGGGTAAACTTTTGAAAAAGTTTCCCCTTGGGAATCCTCTTCAAAACTTTTCGCATCGCAATTCCGGTTTCACATCAAAGCCGTGTCTCAGAGGAAATTGCGAGTGTCCCGCCCGCTCTTTTTTGTGCAACTTGTAGGGTCGGGTCTCCGCACCCGACCGCCCCGAAAAGCCCACCCCCACTCCGAAAAACACCCCTGACATCCATGTCTCCCGTGGATCCCGGGTCTCAGCCCGGGATGACGTGCACTAAGGTGAAGAAGAGAAACAGCAACCACCGGGATGACGAAGGCAAAACGCCGGGATGACGAAAAGGGACCTGCCGTACGCTACGGTTGGAAAGAAAAGCAGCACGGCAATCCCCGGACTGACTGAGGATGTGATGTGATAACTTGAGCAAGCAATGCCGCGTTGTTTGCAAGGCATTGCGAGAGCAAAAAGTTTTGCGGGGGATTCTCAAGGGGGCGCTTTTTCAAAAGCGCCCCCTTGAGCCGCCGGGTGCGGAGACCCACCGGGCCGAGACCCACCGGGCCGAGACCCGGCGCTACATAAAACGTTAATACGCAAAGGATCAAAGTGCGGGCGGGACGCCCGCGCCCCCAGATATAAGCAACTAAGGCGCGGAGCACCGTAACGTGGGTAAATACTGGAAAGCAATTCCGGTGCTTTTCCGGAATTGCGACAGTGGAAAGTTTAGGAAGGATCCTTAAAGGAACCCTTCTCAAAGGGTTTCCTTAAGGCGCGGTCTTTTACCGAGCAAAGTACGAGATCGGGTTTTTGTGTTAGAATAGCCGTTACAGATTCCTAAAAGGTGATCGGATATGAATGAGAAATCAACGGAACGTTTGAAGCCTGAGTATGACGTTGTGGTGATCGGCGCCGGCAACGGCGGTCTTGCCGCGGCGCTCGAACTGGCCGTGAAAGGAGCAAAGCCTCTTCTGCTCGAACAGCACAACCTTCCCGGCGGATTCGCGACGAGCTTCGTCCGCGGGCGTTTCGAGTTCGAGGCGTCACTGCACGAACTTTGCTCCGTGGGTTCAGTCACGAATAAGGGCGGCGTGCGCGCTTTCCTCGAAGACGAGGCGAAGGTGGAGATCGACTGGGTTCCCGTGCCGGAAGCCTACCGCCTGATCCTGACGGATGAAAAGATGGACGTGACGATGCCGTTCGGAGTGGACGCGTTCATCGACGCGGTCGGCAAAGCGGTCCCGGGCAGCCGGGACTCCGTCGAAACCTACATGAGATTCTGCGAAGGTATCTCCGACGCGCTCGGCGTTATAGGCAAACTTCAGGACAAGCCGGACCTCACGAAAATCGCGGCGACGATCCAGAACCTCCCCGCCGCGCTCAAGCACATCGCCTCCACGACGCCGGGCATTGTCAACTTTCTCAAAACGCTGCCCTGCACGGTGGAGGAGGTTACGCGCACTTTCAACATCCCGGACGATGCGCTCAAAATAATTTATCCCTACTGGTGCTACCTCGGAGTCCCCATGAGCAGGATGGCGTTCTCGCTCTGGGCGGCGCTGATAATAGAATACATCCGGCTCGGCGCCTACATACCGAGGATGCGCTCGCACGAACTCACGTCCGCGATGGAGATGCGGATACGCGAACTCGGCGGGCGGATCGAATTCAACACACGCGTCGAAAAAATATTAGTCGAGAAGGGGCGCGTAACCGGGCTCGAAACCTCCGCGGGAGATAAGATAAAAACATCGTGCGTCATCTGCAACGCGTCACCGACGCTCACCTACAATAGGCTGATCCACCCCGCCGAGGAAGTGCCGGAAGCGGCGCACAGGAACGTCAACGCGCATATTCACGGCGGCGCGGGATTCGTCGTCTATCTCGGACTCGACGCCCCGCCGGCGGAGCTCGGTATAAACGAATACGGCTACTTCATATCGAAAACGATGGACACCGATGCGGTGTACAACTCCCTCGGCCGGCTCGGCATGACAGACATGCAGGCGACGATCTGCCTGAACAACGCCGTGCCGGACTGCTCGCCGCCCGGAACCACGATCCTTTCCATGACGACGCTCTATAAGCCGGACGTATGGGCCGGCGTCACTGCTAAGGATTATTTTGCTCTCAAGAACAAAATAGCCGGCGAAATGATAGACGAATTCGAGAAGGCGCTCGGAACGAAAATCCGCGGCCGCATAGAAGAGTTCGAGGTCGCCACGCCCGCGACTTTCTCCCGCTATACGGGAACGTACAAAGGCATAATCTACGGTTACGAGCCGGAGCCGTGGGATTCGATCATCACGCGCCACCTCGCATTGAAAGACGAGAACTACATCCGCGGGCTGATGTTCGCGGGCGGCTTCGGGGCGATGTGCATGGGCTATAGCAGCGCACTGCTCTCCGGCCGGGCCGCCGCGCTCGCCGCACTGAAAAAATTGGGGTGATACCATGAATAAAACGATAAAAATAAAAGGCGATCTCACAGACTGGTCCGCTCTCTTCGACCTGATGCCCAACAGAAAAAAACGGATGCGCAACGCGCAACCCGTCGCGCTGACCTCGGACCCGGTGCGTGAGCTCGTGCGCAACATCCATCCCGAAGTCATCAACCTCGTGATCGACTCCGTACGCGATGAAACCGCGAGCGCGAAAACATTTCGTCTCACGCCGGACATCGACGAGGGAACATCCGCGCTCCCGATCTTCCGAGCGGGGCAGTACCTCAGCTTCAAACTGCCGGTCGGCGAAGAGACCGTGACTCGCCCCTATTCGATAGCATCCTCCCCTCTCGACGCGTTCGAGCGGGGCTTCTTCGAGATAACGGTGAGAAAGAAAGAGGGCGGCTTCGCGACCGGGCGCATCTGGAACAACTGGAAGGCCGGCGTGAAAGTCGCGGCTTCCGGCCCCTGCGGATTCTTTTACCATGATTCAATCCGGGATTCGAGCGAGATCGTGGGCCTCGGCGGAGGCTGCGGCGTCACGCCCTTCCGCTCGATGATAAGCGACATCGTGGAGAACAGGCTCGACCTGCGGCTCACCTTCCTCTACGGTGTGCGGAAACCCGACGACATTATTTACCACGATGAATTGAGAAAACTCGAAGCGAAAGCGCCGGAAAAAATAAAAGTCGTCTTCGTATGCAGCGAGCCGGGGGAATCGTGGACCGGCCCGTCGGGCTTCCTGTCGGCGGACGTGATCCGCGAGCACGCGGGCGGCATGGAGGGAAAAACATTCTTCGTATGCGGCCCGCAGGAGATGTACCGCTTCCTCGACGCTGAATTGGAAAAGCTCAACCTGCCCCGGCGCCTGATCCGGCGCGAGGCGTTCGGAGAAGTGACTGACCCGGCGGCGTTCCCCGGATATCCGGCGGCCGCGGTGGGCAAATCGTTCACAATTTCGGCGGAGATCGGCGATGAACTGTTCGAGGTTCCAGCTAACAGCGCGGAATCCGTGCTCGTCGCGTTCGAACGCGCGAAACTTTCCCCGCCCTCTCAATGCAGGTCCGGCGAATGCGGTTTCTGCCGCGCGCTACTGCTCGAAGGCGACGTCTTCATCACGCCTGAAAACGACGGCCGGCGGCTCGCGGACAAAAAATTCGGATACATACATCCGTGTGCGTCGTACCCTGTTTCCGATATGAAAGTGAGAATATTGCGCGGCGCGTGACCAAGTCCGAGGAACCATCGTTCGACCCGGCGCCCGGCGCTGTGGAAAGTTCAGTCGTATTTGGCGCGTACGTGTGTGTAAATGACATGCAGCACGGCGGCCACGGGCGTCGCCACAAACATCCCGAGCACACCGCCCACCTGTTCGCCGACCATCAGCGTCGCGAGGATAGTCAACGGGCTGAGATCGACGTATTTAGATAGAAGCAGCGGAAGAATGACTTTGTTTTCGAGAAGCTGAACCACTGTGAAAAGGATCACCACCGCGAGAGCGAGGTTGAAAGAGGCCGAAAGCGCTACGAGCGCGGCAGGCACGCAGCCGAGGAATATGCCGATCACCGGGATCAGCTTGGTTACGCCCGCGATCAGCCCGAGCAACAGCGGCGCTTTCACGCCCATCAGGCCGAGGCAAATCGACATCGCCGCACCCATTATCACGCTGAGCAGCAGTTGACCCGATATATATCCGCGCAACGCCCCGCTCGACTCAGACAACATCCTCGCCGCTTCCTCTTGATACCTTTTCGGGAAAACGTTCACGAGCGCGGACTTCACATCGGATTTTTCAACGAGCAGATAGAACGTCACGAAGGGAATCATGAGAAGAAGCACGATCTGCGAGAAAAAGTGCGAAGTGTTTTTCGCGGCGTTCCTGATGAAAGTCGGCGACGAGGCCGCTATCCTTTCCATACCGGCGTTTATGCTGTTCTGTACCTGCGGCGGAAGCTCGAGCCGCCGGTATTTCTGCTGAACGACGGAGACCACTTTCTCGGCTTCCTTCATGTACGTCGGCAGGTTGTCCACAAACCTCTCCACCTGATCCACTATCGGGGGAATGAGCACCAGAAAGAAGAGTGTCACGGCGAGCAGGCCGACGATGAAAGCTATGATGGCGCCCCAGACGCGCGAAACCTCGTACTTCCCTATCCTGCGGCCCGTGCACCACTCCGCAACCGGGTCGAGAATGTAGAAAAAAACGAGGGAAATCGTCACCGTGGCGAATACTCCCTTGAGCGCGAAAATCAGCCCCGCGACGGCTATCAACCCCAAGACCGCCAGTGTTACTCTGTAGCTCTCCGGCAACCGTTTGTTTTCCGCCATGCTCCGCTCCTTTCACCGTCCCGAAATTATATACTCAACCGTCTCGATTGGGAACGCCTGCCCGTTTTCGTACTTTTGAAATGATATTCAACACATCCCTCTAAATGTTGTATGCTATGGAGAATAACGTTTATCGGAGATGCTCGGGAATGAAAAATATCGGCGAATGGTCGTTGGCGCCCGCTCACAAGACAGCGCGCGCCGTTCTTTTTTCATGCTTTTTCTTTTCGGGCCTGACGGGGCTTCTATATGAAATAGTATGGGTCCGGCTGTTCACGCTCGTGTTCGGCAACACGGTGTTCAGCACGGCCGCGGTGCTCGCGGCGTTCATGGGAGGACTCGGTATCGGGGGCCTTGTCGCGGGCCGCTACGTTGAGAAACGCGGCGGGGAAGTCTTGTTCTACGGAATAGCCGAAGCGGTGATCGGGCTGTACGCCTTCGCACCGCCCCTCCTCATAAAACTGCTCGAATCCTCATATCCGGCTATATACGCCGCCACCGGGGGCGGGCCCGCGCTCACGGCCCTCAAGGCTGTCGCTGCCGCGGTCATCCTCGCTCCGGCCACACTCTGCATGGGCGCTTCCTTCCCGCTCCTCACGAAATTCTTCACCGCCCGAAGATCGCAGTTCCCCGGCGCGGTGTCCGCGCTATACGGGCTGAACACTCTCGGCGCGGTATCCGGCGCGTTCCTCACCGGTTTCATTCTTCTCGCCTACATGGGAATTCACGATACGCTCCTGATGGGCATGGTCGTGAACCTTGGAATAGGATTGCTCGCGATCATTCAGCACGGAAAAATAGGCGGGAGCCGTGAAGAAACGGCGGCTGTAGAAGAAGCCCCCGCCGAAGACGGCTCCGCAGCAGCCCCGGCTCGCGCGGGCGGCGTCGCTCTGATTCTTATCGGAATCTTCGTCTCCGGCTTCGTCAGCCTCCTTCTCGAAGTCGCGTGGACCCGCTCACTCGCGCTCATCCTCGGCAGCTCCACTTACGCTTTCTCTCTCATACTCATAACGATACTGCTCGGCATAGCGCTCGGCAGCTTCGCAGTGGGACGCTATTTCAAAAAACGTCCTGACTCGATTTCCGGAACAGCCCTTCCCGGAATATGCCTAATGTGCGTCGCCGCGTTCGCGACGGTCTGCTTCCCGGCCATGAAATGGGCTGTGCTGTATTTCTCGCAAACGATCGGCCTGCTCAAGGACGACTACACGCTCGTGCTCGTGCTCGATTTCATAGTATGCGTGGCGATCCTTTTGCCCCCGATGTTGTTCTTCGGCGCCTCATTTCCCGCGTTCACGGCCCTTTATTCCGCGCGCACGAAACGGATTTCCTCCGGGGTCGGCGGGGCATACCTGTGGAACACGCTCGGCGCCATTCTGGGCTCCGCGCTCGCCGGTTTCGCCTTCATCCCATTCGCGGGAGTCCACAAAACGTTGCTTTTCGGAATAATCGCGGCGGCGGTAACGGGCATGCTCCTTCTCATCGCGGACCGAAAAACCCCGCTTCCGCTCCGATTCGGCATAGCGGCCGCCGCGCTCGCCGTGGCCGTCCCGGTCTCGATCACCCAGAAATGGGACGCCTACATCATGAACAGCGGCCCCTACATGTACTTCCGAATCATGCCCCACACGAACAACCCGGAGAAGCTCACCAAGATCCTTAAAAAACAGGCGAAAATAGTTTTCTACCACGACGGCGCGGCCTCAACCGTCTCAGTCCAGAAATTCAGCGGGAACACTTTTCTGACGGTGAACGGGAAGACGGACGCCTCCACCACATCTGACGCGCCGACCCAGATCTTCGTCTCCGCGATGCCGCTCCTGCTGCGTCCCGACATGCGCGACATAGCAGTCATCGGAATCGGCAGCGGCATGACCGCCGGCGCGGCGCTCCAGTTCCCCTCTGTGAAAAAACTCGACCTGCTCGAAATCGAACCTTACGTCGCGCAAGCCATGAAATTCTTCGACGACTACAACTTCAACGTAAGAAACGACCCGAGGACGCACTTGTACCTGAACGATGCGCGCAATTTCTTCCTCGCGCACCGGAATAAATACGACCTCATAATATCCGAACCCTCGAACCACTGGATAGCAGGAGTGGCGAGCCTGTACTCGCGGGACTTCTTCAATCTCGCCGCAAGCCGCCTCAGGCCGGGAGGCCTCTACAGCCAGTGGGTGCAGCTCTATTCAATGTCTCCCACGAGCCTCAGCATGATCCTCGCAACCTTTAGGTCGGTTTTCCCAGAGACCCACATATTCATCGTGGGCTCCGACATGTTCCTCATCGGCTCGAAAAAAACCGTTGACATAGACGCCCGGAAAATCGCCGCGCAATTCGACAAGATGGCGAAGACATCCCGTCTTTTCCTGCCGAGGTACGGATTCGACCGGCTGGGATTCACGATCAGCCACTACGTCGCCGGCCCGGAGGAAGTGCGCCGGTTGTCATCCATCGGCGGCATAAACACGGACGAGCGGCCGGTGCTCGAATTCATCGCCCCCTCGGAACTCTTCGCATCGAGCAAGGAAATCCTCGCGATGGCGTCCAAAACATACCCGATAGACCCGGTCCTGCGCACCGTTTCCGAACCGCAAACCCTCACCGCGGACGATTACTTCGGAATCGCCTCGGACGTGATCCACACCATGACGAAGGATATGGTTTCCGATGTTTATCTGAAAAAAGCGATCGAACTGAATCCGCGCCATGCCGGCGCACACATGCTCCTCGCCGATTTCTACAGCAGACAAGGCCTTCTGCTCCTCTCTAACGAACACTTCCTTCGCGCCCTGTCCATCGCCCCGACACGGGGCGCGCTTGTGCAATATTCGTCCTTCCTTTACGCGCAACAGAAGTACCCCGAAGTCGAAGCGATCCTCGGCCCGATCGTGAAAACGCCTCCCCCGATAGACCGGGCTTTCATCAGCCAATACGCCGTCGCTCTCGACAACAACGGCAAACACTCCGAGGCCGCCCGCCTCATGATCTCGCTTTCGAGAACAAACCCCAGCGCGTTCGACCGCGCGAACATGCTGCTCGACGCCGCCGAAATGTTCGAGAAGGAACCCTCTCCCGACAAGAAAGAGATATTCAACATTCTTCTCGCCGCGAACGGCGTCAGCCCTGACGATCCCGAGATCGCCCGCAAACTCGCCTTGTATCTCTTGGACGCCGGCCGCCCGGTGGAGGCGGAAAACGTTCTCACGCGCATCTTCGACCGCAATCAGGGCATCACCGAAATCAACCTGCTGCTCTCGGAGATAAAAAAGAAAAACGGGAAGTAGCAGGCGAGAACAGACTTTCCGCAATCGATCCGAATCCTTCGCCGGGATTCGGCGCTATTCACAAGTCCGGGTTCAACGACGATATCTTGCCGCTCCCGCGCCGCCGCTGTAGAATTGAACCCGAATTATCTATCATGATTCAGGAAACGCTTTGACAAAACGGGCCGGCTGCAAGGCTCGGGCCCACAACACGCCGAATGACACGAGCGCTCAGGCGCATTTTTCACCAATGTGGGTTGAAATCGGAAAAAGAGATGAGATACAAGACGCATCGAGCGAGAACGAGGGAGCATACTGTTTCGTATGTGACCGAGCTCGAGTCGATGATGCAACGCAATAGATCGCTCTTTTTACGATTTTCCGGATTTTTCCGGAGAAAAATCCGGGTTAGGAGATTGCCATGGGGAGACTGCGAAAGAAAAGAGCCGGGAAAGAAGGCCTTCCTCCCGGAACCCTCGTACACATAGGCCGGGACCGCGATTTTAAGGTAAGCATGACGGTGACGAGATACGACGCTTCCGGCGTTATGACCACGCCCGCCGGGACGGCGGAAGAATGCCTCCCGGGCTCCGACGGCCGGCTCACTTGGGTGAACGTCAACGGCGTTCACGACGCGGAGATCATCAAATCACTCGGGAAGGCGTTCGGCATCCACGCTCTCGCGCTCGAAGACATTATGGACACAGACCATTCCCCGAAGATGGACAACTACGGCAACTACATTTTCATCGAAATGAAATCGATAGACCACGCGCCGAAAAACTGCGACGGGTCGAAAACAGTCTGCGAGGCCGAAGACCCGCGCGACGCGGTCCGCGGCATAGGCGACATCGTCAGCAACCAAGTGTGCCTGATACTCGGGCCGGACTACGTCATTTCATTTCTGGAGACCGAAGACGATTTCTGGAAACCGATCCGCGATAGGCTTTCCGCCGACACGAACACTTTCGCCACGAGCGGCGCGGGCTACCTCGCATACGCGCTGATGGACCTCGTCGTTGACCACTATTTCACCTCTCTCGAACGGATCGACGAGGAAATCTACGAGCTCGAGGAAACAACCGCTTCCGCTTATGACACAACCCACCTGAAACTCATTCAGCGACTGAGACGCGAAGTCATCTTCGTGCGGCGCGCCGCTTGGCCGTTGCGAGAGGTCATAAGCGTCCTGCAGAAGCGCGAAACCCCTCTCATATCACCCTCCACGGCCGTTTACCTGAACGACCTCTACGACCACGTCGTGCAGATCATCGACACGACCGAGACCTTCCGCGAGGTGCTCAGCAACATATTCGACATATTCCTAACCAGCAACAGCAACAGGATAAACGAGATAATGAAAGTGCTGGCGGTTATCGCCACGGGAATACTGCCCCTCACTCTGATCACCGGCCTTTACGGAATGAACTTCGATTTCATGCCCGAACTCCACTGGCGATGGGGCTATCCCATGGCGGTCGTTTTAATGCTGACCATAGGTATAACCATGGTTATCGTCTTCAAAAAACGACGCTGGATCTGAGCAGGGAGCTTGATTCAGGCTTTGACCGTGTTTATCAAATAAAAACCCGGTTCGTCAACGAAATCCTTCACTTTCAAGCCGGTGGCTTTAAGCATTGCGAGCATCGCGTCTTCATCCGGCAACATGTCGTGCATGACCGCGCGGCAGTTCCCGTGATGTTCGTTTATCCCTTTCGAAGAAGAGAAGTGCGACATCGCGAACACACCGTTCTTTTTCAACACTTTCACGAGAACTTCCAAAGCCCGTTTCTTGTCGTGAAAATGCGGGAAACACGAGAAGCAGATCACCGCATCGCACGACTCGGGAGGCAAAGGCGCGTCCACCACGTCAGCCGTGATGAACTGAATGTTTCCCTCAGGGTGATTCCTTTTATTGACTTCGATCATCTTTTCTGAATAGTCCAGCTCGAAGAGACAGCCGGCGGCCGTTATCCTTTCCAGAATCAAAGGTACGAGCACCCCGGCGCCGCAACCGACGTCGAGCACTCTGTCGCCCGGCTTCAGATCGATCTTCGAGAATAGCCTCTCGAAGTCTTTCGCGTGTTTGTCATAGCGCCCGGTAGATTGATCCTTATACCACATATCGGCCCAAGACTCCGCGTGTTCGTTGAAGAATTCCCTACGGCGCGCGTAAATCTCATCTGCGTTCATATTCATTTCCATGATTATCTCACCTCGTTGTTTTTCCGGCGCGCCTTCGTTTAGGCGAAAGCGCGTATGAGACGGCGAAAATCGTCGTGGCGGCGAGCACGACCGACGCCCCGGAGGGAAGGTCGAAATAATACGACACCGCCAGCCCCACCACGCACGCGCCGACCCCCGCCGCGATTGATATTACGAAAAAAATCTTCAGGTTGTACGTCAGTTGCAGCGCCGTCGCTCCCGGCTGAACGAGAAGCGCGAAGATCAGAAGGCCCCCAACCGATGCGAGGTTCGCGGACACCACCGCGCCGCTCATGAATAAAAGAGCGTAATATATCCCCTTCCCCGGAACGCCGCTCGAAACCGCGAGCCGCCTGTTGAAGAGAACCGCTCTTATCTCCTTGAAAAAAACGGGGATGAAGACCGCCGGCGCGGCCGTCACCGCGACGAGTATCGCGACGTCCCTGTTCGCGAGCGTCAGCAGGTTTCCCCACATCAGGTTCAGCGCGTCGGCCTTCGTACGCGTCAATATCCCCATTCCGAGAAATGCGAGCCCCGTGAGGAAAGAGAACATTATACCCAAGATATTTTCGGGCGCGAGGTCGGAGCGGTCCGAAAGCGGCCCGAGCGCCGCGGCCGTGAGGAGACACGCTACGAGGCCCGAAACGAATGGATTGGCGCGAAACAGCATTCCGAACACCGCGCCCGCGAACGCCGCGTGCGACATGGACACTCCGATGAGCGGCATCCGCATCAGCACCACGAAAACGGACAGCATCGAGCAACTCGCCCCGCACAGAATGCACGCGAGCGCCGCCTTCTGCATCGGCGGATATCGCAACGCTTCGATAAGTCCGTCAGCCATGAGAAATGAATCTCGCGCCGTTCCTCTCGAACGATTCGAGGGAAGAGCCGAACAAAGAACTCAAGCGCGCGCTCGAGAGCGCCTCCGCGACCCTGCCGTCGTACGCGATTTCCCCTTTCATCAAAAGCAAGGCGCGCGTCATTGAATTAGGAATCATGTTGAAGTCATGCGTGACGTACAGAACCGTCAGCCCTTGGGAACGATGTATTTCGCGGATCAGGGCGAGGAACTCCTTCTGCACCGCGATGTCGAGTCCGGCGGTGGGTTCGTCAAGCAAAAGGATTTCCGGCTCCTGAATCAGCGCGCGAGCCAGAGATATTTTCTGTCTTTCGCCGCCTGACAAGCTGCCGAGAGGCCGGGCGGCGAGATGTTCGATGCGCATCATCTCCAGCAGGCGCACTCCCTTTGCGCATTCCTCGCGGCCGGGCGAGCGGAAAAGTCCGATCCGTCCCGCCGCGCCCGTCATCACCGCCTCCCGCGCAAGGATCGGAAACGCCGGATCGAAGTTCAAATACTGCGGCACGTATCCGATCCGCAACCTCGTCGCCCGCGCGCGCTTCATCCCGGCGTCCCGCCCGAACAGGCGCAGCTTCCCTTCGAACCGCTCGAACCCGGCGATCACGTTCAGAAGCGTCGTCTTGCCCGCTCCGTTCGGCCCGATCACTCCGACGAACTCGCCCCGCCTTATTTCAAGCGCGGGAACGTCGAGCAACACGTTCGCTCCGCGCTTCACGATCGCTCCGAGTATATCGACAACTGTTTCGCTCATTTTTTCTTCCCATGCGCATCGATGACCGCGCGCACGTTTTCCTTCAATGAAAAAAGATACCCTTTCTCGGATGGGAAATTAGTTAGAACGACATGCGGAGCGCCGAGGGCTTCCGCCAAGCTCTCTCCCATGTCCGGGCCGGATTGCATGTTATCCACCACCATGGCCGCTCCGGCTTGCCGGCCCTTTTTTATGAGCCCCACCACATCTTTCGCCGAAAGCGACTCCGGCCTGCCGTACTCCCCGACGACGCGAAGCCCCATCCATTCCAACGGCTCCTTCTGCATCGAGGACGCGAGCACGGGCGCGCCGGGGACTCCCGCCGCCGCAAGCTCCTTTTTCAGCCGCTCGGCGGTCTTCTCCACCTCCCGCAAAACTTTTTTTTCTTTCGTCAAGACGCCCGCCCGCTCCTCCGGGAATTTCGCGGACAGCTTGCTCGCGACGAGCCGCACCCCTTCCGCGTAAACCTCCGGAACCATCCAGTTCCGGGAACCGCTCTCGAACGAAATCGAAGCGCCGGGCTTCCCCCGCGCCTTTTCCATGAAAGGCATCCCGCTGAAATACGCCGCGAGGTCCGCTTTCCTCATCTTTTCGATGTCGCTCAATTTCACATCGAAGTGGCCCGGACACTGATTAGGCGGCATGATCGCCGAAACAGTGAACCGTTCCTCCGGAAGCAGCGAAGAAATGATCCCGGCGAGTATCGTGTCCGAAGTGACGATGACGCGCTTGGCCGGCGTCTCCTGCGCGCGCCCCCGCCGGGGGCCGCAACCTGCAGCAAGCGCAATCATGAGACAGACGGCCGCGATCGCTCCGGCCTTTACCACGTGTCTTTTCATTTCTCCTCCTCATAAAAAAGGGGAAGCCCCGTAGGCGGACTTCCCGTTTCCAAGGAGCGGATATAGACTCCCATTAGTTTCGTTCGCGATTCAATCTCATAAATCCCATTCGAAACCGAACGAGTAAGAGATTCCGGGCATCTTCCACGGCTGTCCGCTTCTGCTTCCGGCGCTGAACGTTCTCAGGCTGTAGTCTTCGTCGAGCACGTTCCTCACGTGGAGGAAAACGGACGAGCCTTTCGCATATTGATACGTGAAATGCGCGTTTACGAGCGTGTAGTCCTCGAGCTGCGTCACGGCGCTGTAATATATGTCGGAAATCCAGCTCGAAT
>JAKLIR010000080.1 GCA_022709505.1 bacterium
TCATATACTTTGAAACGCCTATCCTTATCTTCCTCCCGTAATGAACGCCCTTCCCCTCCCGTGAATAATCCCAATCGATATGAACCGATTCCAGAGACCATCTCGCAAGAGGATCGTCGCTCTTGAAGTAGTTGCGGTTCCTCATTATCGATATGAACAATGATTCCCATAGAGGTTTTCTCGGGCTTCCGGTTATTCTCGCGAAATCGTTGTTATATCTGAAATACATAAGATTGTCCGTCTCGTAGCTGACATCGAAGTTCAACTCCCCTTCGAGCCATGATGAACTTCCCCTTCCCCAGATATCAAGCGTCGTATCCCCGGACACCATCCATTTTTCCTGCCGCCATTTATTGCCTTGCCTGCCCAGCAGCCTCGAATAGCTCACTATGAAATTCGTATAATCGTCGATTTCTCCCTCGTCCTCGAAATCTTGAACTTTCAGATTCCCGATTTTCCCGGAAATGTAATTGACTTCGTCGCCGCCGTCGAACTGGAGCTGGTATCCGAACCTGTCCACCCTAAGCGCCGCCGGAAGCCGCGTTGTCGGATTCACCAATTCAAGCCCTTCATATCTCGTGAGCATTCGGAGGTTGTCATTCCCATACCCGATCTCGCAATGGGCTCTGTTCTTGACCCTCCTGTCGATGTTGCCGATCAGAAATGAAGACTTGTCCTTCTTATAACTCAAATTTGCGCCCACGATGGATTCGTTGAAGTTGTTCAGCGAATCGATTCTCCATTGGCTCTTAATATTTTCACCGAGCCGCTGGTTCTTCATCACTCCTACATTCCTTTTATCGAACTTCTCGAACAGGTTCTCAGTGATAAGATGCCATCTCGTGTCCTCTTCCTTCCCTATGAAGAAAGTGCCGTCCATGTCTCTTCTGTTCGTCCGGTTCAGGAGGTCTTTAAGCTTGAGATAGGCGATCCCTTCATATTTAATATCTGCCACAAGCCCGTCCTCGGACGTGTTATCCACATCCACCTGCGCCTTCTTAGTAATCTTTGGAATTATCTGCACTATGAGATGCTTCTTACTCTCGCCGAAATCAGGATGTATTTTTTCCGTTACCGGGATCGTTATCGGGATCGAAAGGAAGACCTTTTTCGGGGGGATCGCAAGCTCGGCTTGATTCCCCTTGGGCGTAATCAGTTTCAAGGTTACCCCGCGCGCAAGCGCTTTGTCTTCAACCTGAACGGGAAGTATGACCGTCTGTTCTCTTTCCGGTTCGGGCGAAGTAACCGCCACGCGGAAACTCTCCGTTGCGCCGATAGCAGAAAGCGTCAGCGTCTCTCCGGGCGCCGCCTCTTCATCCGTCTGAATGAAACAAGGCCGGCCGTCCAACTCCACCGCAATACCGCCGTGAAGGCTCGCCGGATCCGCCATTAAAAACACCGCGTCTTGCGCGCGCGCGGCCGCCGCGGCCGCGACTGTCAAAAACACACAGATGATAATCACTCTCAAATTCATCTAAGCCTATCTTTCAGTCCTATAATAAATCGCAATATCATCCAACGCAGACGTCCCGGAAAAAACCGCCACTTTCGATCGTTTCATTGCGTAATCCGTCACTTCGTCTTCCTTGGATAACGCCGAATATTCTCTCTTCGTCAACGAACCGAAACCGAAAACGCCGAGCAATATCCGCGCTTCGTCCATCGAAAGCCCTTCGATCGGAGGTATCAAACCCTGAATGATCGCTTCCCTAATGGAATGCGTCTGCCCGTTCCGGTCCGTCTCCACCTTTTTCCCGGCGCTGTGAAACACCAGCGTCTCAACTTTCCCCGGATACTTTTCTTTCAAAATATTTGAGAGAGTCTCCGGTTCCATGCGGGGCAAAGCCTCTTTCCCCAAATCCTTCTTTATGCCTCGTATAACATCCTCATCCGCATAAACAACCACGGCCCCTGAATTCAATTCGATCGTCAGGTGCGCCCCTTCGTCCCTCGCTGCCGCGCATTTTTGAAGAAGAAACAAGAAAATAACAATAGTCAGTATTTTCCGCGCCATAACGCCCTACCTTGATCCCTCCGTGATTTTCAACATCATGAGGGAACAACTCTTCGAAAGCTCCGTCAACTGCCTGCTCATGGAAAAAACATCAACGGCGAGGTTCCACTTTCCCGCCAAAACCTTGAGTTCCTCGAATGATGCGGGAGTGACAAGCCCTCCCTTTTGCATCCATCTCAGAGTGTTGAAGGCAAGCCTCGCACGCACCGGCAACGCCTGCATCCCGTACATGGACGACTCCAAAGCTTCACTCAGTTTCATTATCGAGTCGGCTGCCTTAATCTCATCGCTCAGATCGTATGTTCTTATTAACTCCCCATCGAACAGTCTTTTTAGATCCGTCCCCTGTTCCGACCGCGTTTCTTGCTCGAAGTCTCCGAACACACGGCTCATTTCCGAAATCGCGTTCGCGTAATATTCAGTCTGCATCCTGATGAACAAATCATTATCCTGTAACAGCGATTGATATGCGGTGTGGAACGAAAACGGGATCGGCTTGGACTTCAACCTGCCTTTAGTGAATGTCACAAGCTCGGTGCGGCGCATCTCTTCAACTTTAGCGGCAAGCAGAGTCCGGTTCCTCTCAGTCATATTCACAGCTTCGGATGCAAAACAAACTTTGCACAGAGCCGCAAGAAACAAAACACCCGCTAATGTTACGAGAAGTTTCGATCTCATTTTTTTTCTGATTTGTTGATTAAAATTCTCATGTGCATTCCGATTTCTTTCTTCTCAGTCCGCCAATTCAGATCAAACTCGAGACACTTCAGCTTCCTTATGCCTCCGAACACGATCTCCTCGAACCGATTCTCCTTCAGATCGTACTCGGCGTCCGCCGTCAGCCAAACATTCCTGTCAACTTTCTTTTTAACGTATCCGAACAGTTTATCGTTTGTGTTCACGAGATCGGATTCGAACACTGTGGTTCCACTATGGAAAAAGTTCAGATATTCGAGCGATGCGGCCGCATCTTTCTCGTCTCCGGTCTCTATCCTCAAGCCCGTACCGAATACTTTGTATTTCGCTAAACCGTCATATAGCCCGAACCTTCCATCACCTATGAAATGAAACCTCACGTTGCCGATGTCGCTTATAGGCTTGGAAATGCTCACATTCGCGAAAGCTCTGTTCATGGCGTGATTCTGTTCGGTTTCCTTCAACCTTCCCGCTTCCAGTTGTCCGTTGATTTTGATTGCTCCGAATTTCAGAACCTTCTGCGGCATCTTCATTTCCAGCGTGGGTTCATTCCACACTATGACCGGCTTATGATATCTGAAATAACCTTTATTCTCCTTATATTCTTTGCCGAATCTCAGGGACATGTCGTATCCGCGCGGACTTTTCCTTTCAAACTGCGCCACGGTGAACAATCCATCACTGAGATAATAACTCATTAATATTCCGGCTTTGTCTCCGTTTTTCAACTGTCCCGTCAAACCCGCGCCCGCTCTTATTCCCCCCACATGAGCATATCCGATCGACGGCGAAGAGAAGTTCCATTTCCCAACCGGCACCCCGGAAGCAACGCTTTTCCCACTCGCCATGCTCATCGAATACGTCGGCCAGTAAAACACTTTATGCGTCTTGAAAAAGAACGTCATCTGTTTGAAAACGGCTTTGCCCGTTTTGCTCAACTCCACTTTCTTCGCACTGACGTGATAATCCATGTTGTTCTCACAAGGGCAAGTGGAGGCTATCACGTCGTTCATGGTTATCAAATCAGGAGTTATCTGCACTATCGGGCTATAGAAATACACACCTTCGAACGAAATACGCCCGCTCAGGATAGTTCCGGTTCCGCTCTCATAGTTGTATAGAAGTTTCTCCCCGCTGAACATCAGTTCTTCCTTCACTAACGTCAACGGATTTTCCGTCAATATCTCTTTCTTCGTCCTATCTATTTTCATCTCACTTGTAGTGATTTTCATTTTCTCGGATTCGATTACCACATTTCCCTTTATGCTTACCTTTCCGTCCTGCTCGCCATAGGTCACACTATCCGCGGTAGCGTTCAGAAACCGTCCTTCGCCGCCCTTGGTCGCCTCTTTAAATTCGGCGCTAAACGCTGCATTTGAAAAAGCTGCCGCCGACAACGCGAGAAGTAGTATGACAAACAAATAATTTCGTCTCAAATTCATGATTTAGATGCCTTTTTATATTCTCGGGTCAAAACCCGGCCGAACGAACTATTTTAACTCACATTTTTCACCAATGTGGGTTGAAATCGGAAAAAGAGATGAGATACAAGACGCATCGAGCGAGAACGAAAGAGCATACTGTTTCGTATGTGACCGAGTTCGAGTCGATGATGCAACGTCGTAGATCGCCCTTTTTACGATTTCCCGGATTTTACCTGTGAAAAATCTGGGTTGATTCCAAACAACTAAAAATCAAAAGGAAATATTCGCTGAAAATACGCCTCGCCTTGTCTGAACCCGGATTCAGATTGAATTTAGCGAATATGAGCTCCGAAAACCAATCATGGAATAGTGTTTGAATTAAAAAAATGATACAAAAAAGCCCCCGAGGTCACCCCCGGGGGCTGTTTTCAGATCGTTAAGATCAGAAGTTGATGAGCAGTTCGCCCCTCACCCTGTTGATAAGGATCGGGTCGCGGCCCTGCTGCAAATATTCCACTCTGAACTTCGAGTCGGCGTTGATCGGTTTCGTGACTGAAACTCCGCCAAAGCCCGGGAGCTTGCTGCCATCGAGATCGATTCCACCGTTATTGCCGCCGGCAAAGTTTCCGAGTACTGCCTTGGCGCCGAGTTCGACGTCGCCCAGAACGATGTAGCTGGCTTCAATACCGAAAGCTTCATAACCAGCCGGAATGATCGAGCGGCCGGATTCGAAGTTAAAGCAATTCGCGCTGCCTGCGAAATCGAGACCCTTCGGGCATACACTGTCGAATTCCGAGAAGGGGTTCGCGTCCACGCCGGAAAGCGTCGGGACGGCCGGGATGTCAGCGTAAGAAACCGTGACACCGGCTTTTCTGCTCTTGTACAGATCGAGACCAAGCACGAAGCTGTAATCCTTTGCTCCAACAGCGGCTGAATTGCCGTTCATATCATCGGTGAGTGTCATGTACTCGCCTTTGATCTGTTTGAGGAAGGATGACTTGCTGAGGAGGGGCGCCACTACGTCCGCGCTCCAGCCTTTTTCCTTGTTGAGTCCGCTTGCGAGATAGTTGAAACCGAAATCGGCGAACTTGAGGTCAAGTCCGATTCTTCCAGCGCCATACACATCTCTTACATCAGAGCCGAGTCCGGCGGGAACTGCAATTGTTCCGGCGTTCGCAAGACCGCCGAAAGCCGCCACGGATACGACATCCTTCGCCAGCATGACTGCTACACCGGGAGTGGACTGCACGCCGGTGTTGTCAACAAGCATCGCGTACGGGCCCAGAGCAACTTTCTGGTAACCGGAGCGAACTTTCAGTGAATCGAGCTCGCGAACGTTCTTCGAGAAATCGATATCAGCATAAGCATGATCGATATCGAGTTCCGTCATCGTCGTTTCAGAGCCGATCGTGGTCTGGTTGCGGATGTACTTGTCCAGACCGATTGAGAATGTTACGTTCTCTCCCGCGCTGCCTGTGAAAACGAGCGAGGGAACCAGTTCGTAACCGGCTTTCAGTCCGGTTGTGGCCGGGTTGATGCCGTACAAATAGTTGTAGAAAGTGTTGAACTGAGCGTTCGAAAGTTCGGTGTCCGGTACATCCACTCTCTGCCTGATGCTTCCCTTCACCTGAAGTTTGCCTATGAACGCGTTGTCAACTTTCTTTTCCAACGACGCTATTCTGGTTGAGTTCTCGTCAACTTGCACTTTCAAAGCTGCAAGTTCGTCCTTGAACTCAGCGGCAAGTTTCTTTACGATTGCCTTCGTCTCTTCAATCTGAGCCGGATCGATCGGGCATTCGCATTTGCCGCCGGCGACTGCCGGAGCGCCGGGCTTTCCACCGCACTGATCCTTGCCGCAATAGGATTTGTCGAGGATATCCATCAAGCGGGCAATTACCATTGCGTATTCGTAGCGGGTCATCGAGCGATCGCCTTTGAAAGTCCCATCCGGGTACCCTTCAATAAGACCTGAGTCGATGAGTTTCTGGACTGCATCTTCCGCCCAGTGGCCGCTCGGAACATCCACCAGCGTCGTGGCGAAAGCTCTCGAAGCCAATCCCACTGCGAGTAAAAATACTACTGCTGAGAAAAATTTCTTCATCAAAAACCTCCCTGGAAATTTCTGCCCGGGATTTTGTCAGTATTCCTCGTGTGATAAGTGGCCGTGTTTCCTTATCTGAGTTTCCCGACATCCCGGAAATTTGTTATTAAAACAATTATGCTTCCAGAGAATTTCACCTCCTTTCTTGGCATAATTGTTTCAAAATCAAGCAAAACTCTAATATATTATCTGTATTCTGTCATTTTTATATTTATCTAATTCATGAAATTATATTTATTTATCTTTGATATTCTTTCAAAATCACTTTTTTTCGGAAAATATCAAGATAGTCCCTATAATCAGAAAAATAAATTAAAAAATTGTCGTTATTGTCCGTTTTAGTGTTTGAAATGCCTCATCCCGGAAAGACAGAGCGCTATATTATGTTCATCGCATGCGAGTATTATCTCGTCGTCTCTGCGGGCGCCTCCGGGCTGAATAATAGCAGAAATTCCCGATTGCGCGGCTTCGTCAATGACGTCTCTGAACGGGAAAAACGCATCGGAAGCCATAACAGCGCCGACAACTTCTTCTCCGGATTTTTCGATCGCAATTTTCATCGAATCGAGCCTGCTCATCTGTCCCGCGCCGATGCCGAGTGTCTTGCCATCCTTCACGATCACGATTGCGTTCGATCTCACATACTTGCAAATCTTCCATGCCATGACGAGATCCGCAAGCTGTCTTCTCGTGGGTTTGCGCTTCGAGACTATTTTTATATTACCGCCGGCCGGTACGAGCGGATCGTCCTTCTCCTGTACTAAAACTCCGCCCAAAACACTCCTCATATCGAGCGTTCCGTTCTGTTTCACGAGTTTCTTGCTGTTCATCCTAAAAATCCGCATATTTGCCGTCTTTTTAGAGGCTTTAAGCAGTTCCAAAGCTCCGTCCGTGAATTTTGGAGCCACTATTACTTCGGTATATGCGCTTTCGATCTCTTTTGCGGTTTTTTTGTCAACCTGACAGTTAAAAGCCACCACGGATCCGAAAGCGGATACTTTATCCACGTCCCGCGCAGCGAGATACGCCTTGTAAACTTCTTTGTCCAGAGCAACCCCGATCGGATTGCCGTGCTTCACCACCACGGCTACTTCCCTGTCGAATTCGAGCGCGATTTCTATCGCGGTATTTATATCGTTGAGATTGTTGTAAGACATCTCGGGACCCTGAAGATGTTCGAGATCGTTGAGAGAAACTCCGTTCGTTTCTCCTGTTGTGAAGAACGCCGCCTTCTGATGCGGATTCTCCCCATACTTCAGGTTCGAAATTCTTTTCATTCTCTGAAAAAAAGTATCGGGCAGGAAATCCCCGCCGAAATTCTTTTTTTGGAAGTGGTCGAAAAGTTTTATGTCCATTTCCGCCGCGAGTTCGAAAGCCGCGAGCGAGAATTTCTGTTTCAATGCATTCGGCAGTTTTCCGTCGTTCTGTGAGAAGCTGTCTTTGAATTCCTGATATTGATTCGGATTTGAAAGGATAACTATCGACTCGTTCCTTCTCGCAGCCGCGCGGATCAGAGTCGTGCATCCTATGTCGAGAGTTATATCCGATTTCGGAGACTTCGATTTCGCTGAAGGCTCGGCTTGTTCGAGCGGCGTGTGGTTCACAATAAGAAGGTCCACCGATTTGCCGCCGATAGCGGCTGTCTGATCCATCTCCTGCTGATCTTCCGGATTAGCCATTACGGATGCGAGTATCGCGGGTTGTACCGCCTTAAGCTCTCCTCCGAACAGGTCGGGTATTCCGGGCGCCGTGAAAGATTCAACAGACTTAACACCGTTTTTTTCAAGCATCTTCTGCATCGCCGAGGATGCAATTATCTCGACCCCTTTTTTGCCGAGGAAAGATACAAGTTCAGAGAGGCCCGTCGTGTCATATACACTGATAAGGGCTCTGTTTATTTTGCTCATCAGTACTTTCCTCCTGTTTTTTCTTGTTTTATATTTTTTTCACTATGAAATTCCTGATTCGCCCCATCACGGTCTCATTTAATTCAAACTTATAAACACCGCCGTTTACAAGTTTGTCCTCCCAGAGTTCGGAAAAAGGTTTCCCGAGAATGATGCACCTCGCCACGCCGCTGATCACCTGATGCGTTACAAGACACACAACGCCGTTTTCCCGGGCCGTCAAATCCGAGAGCCCCTTAGCCAGTCTCTCCGCCACATTTACGAGCGACTCGCCGCCGGGAAACGTTATCAAGTGCGGTTTCGTATGCCACGTGGGAAGAAATCCAGCGCTCTTCTTTTCCGCCTCTTCAAAGTTCAAGCCCTCGAACTCGCCGTGGTCTATCTCGAGGAGCCAATCAAGCGTGTTTATTTCAAGCCTCAGCGGTTCGGCGACTATTTCCGCGCTCTGGATCGCTCTTGGGAGCGGGCTGGCGTAAATCCTGTTCACGCCCGCACCCTTCAACAGCTCCGCCGTCGCCTGCATCTGTTTCTTTCCCGCTTCGTTGAGCGGAATCCGCTGTCTCCCTTGACACCGAAGTTCTTTATTGAGATCGGTTTCCCCATGCCTTACAAAATAGAGTGTTTCCACGCTCATTCGACGGAACCGATTCTTATAAGCTCTTCTCCAGCACGGGCGGCGGCGGATATCAATTCCTCCGCGCTGTCGCTGCTCGCCGTGAAAACCATGCCGATCCCAAGATTGAAAACTTTTTTCATTTCGCTCTCTTCAACCTTGCCGAGCCTCTGAATAAAGTCGAAAACGCCGGGCCTTTTCCAACTACCCCAATCGATCGAAAGTTTCATTCCCGCCGGCAGGATGCGAACGGCGTTGCCTTCGAGTCCTCCGCCCGTTATGTGGGCGATTCCCTTGACCTTTCCCGTGGCGGTTAATTCAGAAACCAACTTCGAATATATCTTCGTCGGTTCGAGCAATACATCCCCGACCTGTCTTCCGTTCTCCTCCGGAACAGGATCAGAGACCCCGAGTCCGGCGGATTCGAAAACCACTCTTCTGATGAGAGAAAAACCATTGCTGTGGAGGCCTGAGGATTTCGCGCCGAGAAGAATGTCGCCCTTCGCAATTTTCGATCCGTCGATAAGTTCGCTCCTGTCAACTATCCCTACCGAGAAACCCGCGATGTCGTACTCGCCGTCCGCGTAGAAACCGGGCATTTCCGCCATTTCGCCGCCGATCAGCGCGCAATCCGCTCTCCGGCAGCCTTCCGCTATTCCCCCTATCACATCCGCTATTTTCTCGGGCTCGATTCTGCCAGTGGCGATATAATCGAGAAAAAACAGAGGTTTCGCGCCGGTGCAAAGCACATCATTCACGCACATCGCCACGGCGTCGATCCCGATAGTATCGTTCCGCCCGGTCATGAAGGCGAGTTTGAGCTTAGTTCCCACCCCGTCCGTGCCGGAAACGAGAACCGGATCATTCTTTATGAGATCCTTTATCGAAAACAGCCCGCTGAAACCGCCGAGTCCAGATAGAACATTAGGGGAAAAAGTTGATTTCGCCGCGCCGCGTATAAGGTCCACCGCTCGTTCGCCTTCTGCGATGTTCACTCCCGCGGCGGCGTATGTCATGGGATGCTTTTCTTGGGTCATCTTTGAGTTGTCAGTATCTTTCCGCGTCTTTTATATCGAGCGACAGAAATCTCGCCGGATCCACGGCCCGATTCTGAAAATGCACTTCGTAGTGACAATGCACTCCCGTCGTCGAACCAGTCGAGCCCACGTAGCCGATTATCTGCCCCTTCTTTACATGTTCGCCTTCGTAAACAATGTTTCTCGTGTTGTGCGCGTACAGAGTGGAAAATCCGTTTCCGTGGTCTATGCCCACACAGACACCATACCCCTGCCGCCATCCCGAAAAAACCACTGTTCCTTCCGCGGTGGAATATATCGGCGCGCCGGACTTTCCATTTATGTCCAATCCTTCGTGATATTCCCAACTTCCCGTTATCGGATGAACCCTGTAACCGAAAACAGATGATATCCTTCCTCCGCCGAGCGGGTTGAACGACGGCATG
>JAKLIR010000081.1 GCA_022709505.1 bacterium
ATCCGCCCACGCCCACCGGAGTCGCTCCCCCGAAGTCGAAAACCGTGTCGACCTTGATGTTCTGTCCGACGAACAAATCGACATGGATTACCTGATCCTCGGTCCCGTCCGCGGCGTCCGCTGTTTTACACGGCGTGCCTTCGAGCGTGTATCCGCCGGTCGGCAGGAAACACAAGTCCGCTCGCGCGGGAATCGATAACATGATTAGGGCAAATAGTATTAAAAACGAGGTGTGTCGAAAATTTCGCAATGCCACCCTCCTATGTTTGATAGCCTTAATGTGAAAATATAATATACCGGCTATTCTATTAAACCAGCAAATAGATCGTACAATATTAAAATGAATTTTTCAAGTTCTTTTTAGTTCTAAATTATTGTACACAATTACTATACATTACTAATAAATGTTTTCGCTTAAATAACCCATCACGGCCAATAACTTCAACTCATTGGAAATTCTCAAGAATCATCGAATCATTGATCGAATCAGGCTTTTCAACCCATATTAGGAAAATGTGGGTTATGAATCAACAAATGACGTGCGCCGAACCGAAGAGATTTCGTTCGATCCGCACTTCGCCGCCGTTAAACGAATCCCAATAAAAAAACCGCCTATAAAGGCGGTTTTTTTGTGTTATCAAACGGTCGTCGCGAAAATTATTTCGCGTATTCCACGACTCTTGTTTCCCTGATCATGTGAACCTTGATCTGTCCGGGATAAGATAAGTCCGATTCGATCTTCCGCGCTATCTCACGAGCGAGAAGGATCGCTTCATCGTCATCAACTTGATCCGGTTTAACCATGATTCGGATTTCTCTTCCTGCTTGAATCGCGAAAGCTTTGTCTATCCCCTTGAATTCAAGAGCGAGATCTTCAAGTCTTGTAAGCCTGTTGATGTAAGATTCGAGGTCTTCACGCCGCGCACCGGGCCGCGAGCCTGAAATGCTGTCCGCCACTTGGACGAGAATCGCCTCGATGGTTTGCTGCTCGATATCGAGGTGATGGCTTCCGATGATATGAACGACGCCTTTTGATTCGCGGTATCTCTTCGCGAGGTCCGCGCCGATCAGAGCGTGCGGGCCCTCCACCTCGAAGTCCACCGCTTTGCCTATGTCGTGCAGCAAGCCGCCCCGTTTCGCAAGCGGGACTGAGACATCGAGGTCCGCGGCCATGGACGCCGCGAGCAGCGCCACCTCGATCGAATGCTTCAGAACGTTTTGACCGTAGCTCGTCCTGAATTTGAGGCGCCCGATGAGCTTCACGAGTTCCGGGTGAAGGTCGGTCATTTTCATATCGAACGCGACCTTTTCCCCTTCCTGAATAATGTCCGATTCGAGTTCGGAACGTGTCTTGTCGATCACTTCCTCTATCCTCGCCGGATGAATTCTGCCATCCGAAATCAGCTTCTCCAGAGACCTTCTTGCAACTTCTCTCCGGATCGGATCGAAGGAAGAAATCACAACCGCTTCCGGCGTGTCGTCAACCACCAGATCGACTCCTGTGAGTGTTTCGAACGCGCGTATGTTTCTTCCCTCGCGCCCGATGATTCTTCCCTTCATATCGTCGCTCGGAAGAGAAATGACGGACACCGTGCTTTCCGCCACATGGTCCACCGCGCACCGCTGAATCGCCATCGTTATGATCTGCTGTGCTCTTCTCCGGGACTCCTGCTTCATCCTGTCCCCGTAGTCCTTGATCATGTTGGCGTATTCCTTCTTCAACTCCTTCTCCATCATGCCGAGCAGATAAGACCGGGCTTCGTCGGATGTGAACCCGGATATCTCTTGAAGTTTCTCTTTCTGTTTCTCAAGAATCTGGTCGATCTCCGCCTGCATTTCAGTCGCTTTCTTCTCGGCGGTCTTGATGTCCTCTTCCTTCTTTTCGATCTGTTCCGTTTTCTTCTCGATCGCTTCTTCTTTTTGCGTCAGCCTGAACTGAAGCTTGTCGAGTTCGCTCTGCTTCTTGCGAGACTCTTTTTCAGCGCCCTTAATGATCTGATGGGCTTCTTCTTTAGCTTCGATAACGATTTCTTTGGCCTTGGATTCCGCCGCGCGCTGGGCCTCCGCGGTAAGACGTTCGGTGTCAACTTTGAGTTCGCCGAATTTCTTTTCCGCCGCCTGACCGGCTATCTTGTTGCCGATCCCGAACCCTATCCCGAGCGCTGCGATTATTCCGAGAATTACGAAAATTGTATAAATCTTTTTCACCTCCCCTTGGTAACCATTACCTGTACGAGACAGGGTGGAATGATTTTAACCCGGATTCGTCGGATAGTGCGCCGAATCCTGTGCAATGTTCATAGCGGCGAATTGCTTCGTTGTCGTCGCATTTTTTCGTTCACGTACATCTCGGTACGCTCACTCCAAAAGCACTCCTTCCGCCTTGCATTTCATCCGTTCTGAATCATCGCTCCCCGAATCCAAGTGACGGATTCGGATTTAAATCTAATAGAATCCTCAAAGGACTCGAAACGCAATTTTGGACGATCGGATAAAGGTGAATGATCGGCGCCGGAAAACGCCTGTATGTTCAGCTTTTAGATGCCTTGCCCGATTTCTGATCTTCGGAATTCTTTTTTTCAGGAACGGACGGCACACCGAGTTTTTCTCTAATCCGGGCTTTTAAATCCTTGTGAAAATCAGAGTTTTCCCGAAGGAACTCAAGGGCTTTTTCACGGCCTTGCCCCATCCGTTCCTCTCCATTCATAAACCAAGACCCCCGCTGCTGAAGCATACCTTCGGCGAGAGCGAGGTCGAGAACTTCACTGTAAGGACATATCCCTTGCCCGAATAGAATATCGAATTCGGCTTTTCTAAATGGGGGAGCAAACTTGTTCTTCACAACTTTAACTCTTGTGTGGCTCCCGATAATATCGGCGCCTTTTTTTAGGTTCTCGACGCGACTCACTTCAAGTCTTACCGAGGAGGCGAACTTAAGCGCTCTTCCCCCCGGCGTTGTCGTCGGATTACCGAACATGACGCCGATCTTTTCTCGGATTTGGTTTATGAATACCACGCAGGACCTTGTCTTGTTGATGTTGCCTGAAAGTTTACGCATGGCCTGACTCATAAGCCGCGCTTGCAGCCCAACGTGCTGATCTCCTATTTCCGATTCCAATTCGGCTTTCGGCAGCAATGCCGCCACCGAATCTATGACCGCAAGGTCGATCGCTCCGCTGCGCACAAGCATATCTGTAATTTCAAGAGCTTGCTCTCCCGTATCCGGCTGCGAGATGAGTAGATTATCGATGTCCACGCCGAGGCGACGGGCGTACAGCGGATCAAGCGCGTTTTCCGCATCTATGTACGCGCAAACTCCGCCTGCCTTCTGACATTCCGAGACGACATGTAACGCGAGAGTTGTTTTCCCGGAAGCCTCCGCTCCGTATATTTCGATTATCCTGCCTTTGGGAAGTCCTCCGATTCCAAGCGCCGCGTCAAGCGAAATGGACCCGGTGGAGATCGCCTCGGCCGGTACTATGCCGGCGTCTCCGAACTTCATTATCGTTCCTTCTCCGAACTGCTTGGAAATCTGCTTCAGAACCGTCCCAAGGGCTTTCTCATCCGCCAAAATTCTATCTCCCCTTATCCGATTTTGATATTGAACACCACGTATTATACATATCCAAATGTTTATAATCAATAACTATTAATAATTTGACTTTATAGAAATCCACTTAATAAAAGATGATTATAAATTTTTCCTTATTAAGTCAAGCGCGGTCATAGCCGCAATAAGCCGCACGTCATTCCTTTCTCTCATCACCTTTTTCTCGACGAAAAAAGGCGGTTTTTCATCATTTTTCCATGCAATTGCAACGAAAAACCGCCCCACATCGCTTCGCTCGTCACCGCTTGTCGGCCCCGCGTTCCCTGTAACTCCGATCCCGATATCCGAACCGAATTTTTTCACTGCGCCTTCGGCCATAGCTATCGCCGTCTGTTTGCTCACCGCTCCGAAATCCCGAAGCAACTCATTGGAAATCCCAAGATGTTTTTCTTTCACTTCGTTCGAGTAGGCAATTACGCCGCCGAGGAAGCAATCCGAAGCGCCGGGGACTCGTGTAAGTCTGGCACCGAGAAGCCCTCCGGTGCAGGATTCGGCGAAAGAGACCGTTTTAGAAGTGTTTTTTAAATGCCGTAAAGCGGCCGATTCGAGAGAGTCCCCATCTTCGCCGTATATATACTCGCCTATAGTTGAATATATTTTATCGGCCGCCGGCGCTATGATTTTTTTGCACTCTTCCGTGTCCTTCCCTTTAGCTGTCAGCCTCAATTCAACCTCGAACCTTTGCGGAAGAAAAGACAGCGCCGGATTCGTTTCTTTCATCATGTGCTTCGGCAGCAGTTTTTCTACGTTCGATTCTCCCATGCCGAATACTTTCAATGATCTTGAAAAAATCGTTTGTTTTTCAGCTTTTTGCAGAATTGCAGACACAGCGGCGTCAATCATGGCCGTCATTTCCCTTGGAACGCCCGGAAAGAAGAAAAACTCTGTGTTTCCTGATTTAAAATTGATTCCGGGAGCCGTTCCAACGGGGTTATTAATGATGTCCGCGCCTTTTGGAATCATCGCCTGTCTCAGCGCGCTCTCATTGAACGGCACACCTATCAATTCATAAAATCGCCTTATTTTATTTGCTGTTTTTTCATCGAGTTCGAGCTTCAAACCGAAGCAATCGGCAGCGGTCTCTATTGTGATGTCGTCCGATGTCGGCCCGAGTCCGCCCGTGCAGATTACGAGGTCGGACCTTTTTTTCGAAATTTCAAGCGCTTGCCGGAGTTCTTCGGCGGTGTCCCCGACCGTTGTTCTGAACTTGATTTCTATCCCGGCCGCCGTCAATCTTCTTGAGATGTATGTAGCGTTGGTATCGTCGATCCTACCGTGCAGAAGTTCGGTTCCGATGGAAATTATTTCAGCGTTCATATCCGCCTCCCTGAAAAATGAAATATATTACCTGTAGTGAATCATTTCAACAGGAGACCGGGTTAAGCTCGGATAATTTGTGGGGCGAAGTTAAAATCGAGGGCACCCTGATCGATGACGATTGAATCAATTTTCGAGTTTTTCGGCGTCCCGGCCGTTCTCCCGAGAGAGAGTTCCGTTTTAAAAGGTTTTGAACTTGCGAAAGAAATATCCGTCAGTGAAGGAACGCCGCTGTTTTATATAGATAACGCGGAGGAGACGGCCCAAAGCATTAACAGTTTGAAACAGACGAAAGTCCTTGCGGATTGTATGGGCATGACGGGTGGGCCTGAAGGGAATTTAGGGCATGGCGCGAGGCATAGTCTTAGAGTAGCTGTTGACGCGGGCGCCATTGTAATCATCGAAAGTTCGAGGATGTGTTTGACGCCGGAGAGGGCGGTTGCGATTTTGAGGCTTGTCCAGACGGCGGCGTTGCTGCACGACATCAGAAGGTCCGCGCCGCATCATGCGGAGGCTGGCGCGGAGGCGGCGAAAAGCATATTGAAAGAGCTCGGACTGCCGGAAGACGAATCTGAAATAATATGCTTGTCGATCGCAAGCCATGAAGCGTTTCGCCCCTATGAGGAACCGCTTGATCCGGAAGCCGCGCTCGTATGCGACGCACTGTATGACGCCGATAAATTCAGATGGGGCCCGGATAATTTCACCGAGACGTTGTGGTTGATGTTGGAGGCGGCTGGGATTCCAGTGGAGGCTGCGGTGAAAAGTTATCCGGAGAAAATAACCGGAATAGAGGCGATAAAGAAAACGTTCAGGACGGTCACTGGGAGGAAGTACGGCCCGGATTTCATAGAACGCGGGGTCAGGATAGGCGAAAAGGTGATGGAAGGCATGAAGAAGTCAATGGGAATGGAATGAGCGCGCCCGGGCTCAGAAATATTTCATCGGATTGACGGCATATCCGTTTTCGCGTATCTCGAAGTGAAGGTGGTTTCCGGTGGAGATTCCCGTGCTGTCGGCTCTCATGATAACCTGTCCCCTCCGGACGTGTTCCCCCTCGCTGACGAGAATGCGCAGACCATGCCCGTACAATGTGGCGATGTCGGCGCTGTGAACTATGATGACTGTCAAGCCGTAGCCGGAACGTCGTCTCGCCTGCATGACTATTCCGTCCGCGGCGGCGCAAACGCTTTGTCCGTAACTCGCGCGAATGTCAATTCCGTGGTGGTTTGTCGAAGCGCCCCGCGTGGGCGCCCTTCTCCCCCCGTAATATGATGAAATCTCGACTCCCGCGCCGCACATCGGAGAGCTGAACCGCCCCGAAAACTTCATGTTCATGCCTATGTTGCGGGCTTTTCTTAATTCGTATTCGATCTGTCTGTTTTCTCTTTCAAGTTCGGCGTATTGCTGTTCGAGCAGCCTTCGATCCTTCTGAATATCGACGAGCGCTCTTCGCTTCTCCGTGTGGACTTGCTGCACGTATTCTTTTTTCTGTGCGAGGGAATCGCGGTCGATCTGGATCCGCACTCTCGTGTCCTCGACCCTTTTTCTTTTCTGTGCAACGTCTTCCTGAAGGGTTTTCAATTTCTGAAGGATGTTTATGTCGTTCTTGGCGAGTATCTTGAGATAACTGAGCCTGCTCGCGAAATCGCTGAAACTCGCCGCATTGAAAAGGACTTCGAGATATGCGACTTTGCCGTTCTTATAAAAAGCAACGAGGTGCCCTTTGTATTGGTGTCTGAAATCCTCGAACTTGTCGGTCGCGATTTCGAGTTGTTTTTGGTAGTAGGTTTCCTCTCCTCTGGCTTTTTCGAGGTCTCGCGATTTCTTGTTCAACTCATTTCCGGTTTTTTCGAGCTCTTCGTCGATTTTCTGGAATTGGTATGCAATGCCTTTTTCCTCGAGCCTTTTTTTCGCGAGTTGGTATTTAACCATCCGCCTGCGCTTTTCAAGCGCTTTCTTTTCGCGTTCGAGCGCTTTCGTGTCCGCTGTCAGCGTTTGCATGGTTAAAACAGGAAGGAATGACATGAGTATGAAAACAAAAAGCAGAATTCTGCCTATTGGAAGCCGTCTTCCGATGTCGCGAAATGCAACCAACATGGGTAGATTATAACAAAACACGCGCTTTACGGCTATAAAATCTCTCAATGCCCGTCCACTACTTCGAATTTTCGGTCGCTGTTCCTGAGCCTGTCGATATCTTCCCGGTATTTTTCGAGGATTTTCCTGACCTTGAATTTCAAGGTGGAGGTGATTTCGCCGGTTTCGGGCGACATTGGAGGAACTATGAGGAATTTTCGCGGGGTTTTGGGATTCCTCGGGTCGCCGAATTTAGCCTCGTTTTCAGATATCTCCGATTTGATCGCCTCGATCACTTTGTCATTCGAAGCGAATCGCGCCGCGTTTCCGTCGAAAGGAACGCCTATCGTTTCGCCAATTTTGACGAGCGATTCTGGTTCCCAAGGCAGTGAAACCACCGCGACGGCGTAATCTTTCATCTCGGCGTCCACCGCGGCCGATTGTATAAGTTCGGTATATTTCAGAAGTTCCATCGCGATGGAATCGAGATCGACGAATTCGCCGTTGTTCATTTTCACCTGAAGGCCGCAGCGACCGTGGACGAATATGAATCCGTCCGAATCCACGTGCCCCATGTCGCCCGTGCGATAGGCGCCATCGACTATCGCGTCCGCGGTTTTTTCAGGGTCTCTGAAATATCCTTTGAAAACGTTCGGGCCCCGGACGGTTATTTCTCCGATTTCGCCCATCGGCAAGGGGCGCCTTTTTCCGTCCGCGCCGGGAATCATGGATAATATCTCCACTTCGACACCGGGGATGGTCTTGCCGACGGATCCCTTTCGCCGCTGGTCCATGCGCTCCGTGGAAACAACCGGCGACGTTTCGCTCGCTCCGTATCCTTCGAGCACCACAAACCCGATGTTTTCGAGAGCCTCCGCGTGGTCCATGTCGAGTTTTGCAGAGCCGGAAACGGCTCTTTTTATTTTGTTCAGGCCTATCTTTTTGAGTACGATAGGCCCGATGACTTTTTTGCGTATGAAAAATTTCAATGGTTTTTTCGAATAGTCTTCCTTCACATCGATGTACCCTTTCGTCAGATGGAGGACGCGTTCCCTTATTCCTTCGGCGAATCGCTTATAGACTACCGGGACGCCGGGGAAATAAGTGGGTTTCATGACGGACAGGTCTTGCAGGAGGGTCTTCTTGTTGGAGTACCATGTTTCCGCGCCGTTCATCAGGGACGCGAGCATGAGAAAGCTCTGATAGGCATGGGCTTCAGGCATGTATGACGCAATTCTTTCGCCGGGCCCGATTTCGAGCAGGCTCGATGCGCTGACGACGTTTGAAAGCACGTTATAGTGGGACAGCATTATTCCCTTGGCGCGCCCGGTCGTGCCGGAAGTGTATATGAGACGCGCCACATCGTCAGGTGAAATCGCCGCGAGACGTCCCGAAATTTCAGCATCTCTCGCCGGATTGCCTTTGAGCAATTCCGAAAACGGGATTTCGTTTTCCCCGAAATCGATTTTTTCCGATGCTCTGTCGAACACGACGATTTTTTTAAGCCCGGCGCCTCCGTTCCGGAACACCTTTCTTGCAGGTTCGAGAAATCCCGTGCTTGTGAAAAGGATCTCCGTCCCGCTGTCGCACAGCTTGTACTCGACGTCCTCCGGAACCTTCATGTCGTAATCGTATATTCCCCAGCAAATGCCGCCCGCGCACAGCACTCCCGATTCTCCGAGACTGTATTCGGGCCTGTTTTCGGAGATGAAAGCCACTCTCTGCCCGGCTTTCAGGCCCAACGCATCGATGAGCGAGGCGGCTATCGCATGTTGTAATTCGGAGAATTCTTTATATGTATAAGAGCCGGAATATTCGTCTTCATCCGATGTCTTATATCTCAAAGCATTGATGTTTTGGAAAAATTTTCCGGCCGCGTCTATCGCAAGAGGTATGATTCCCGCTGAGGATATCTCATTCGGTATCGTCATTATTCGGGAGTTTCTCCGGGATGGTTTGTACTCCGTGATAACGATTCAACTATTTGGAATGCCTCTTGATGAATTCCTTCCTCTCTGTTTCCCAGCCTTTGCTCACGATCAGCTTGTCAACTTCGATAGATGTGTTGAGGTCTTCGGGCTTAACGTCGGAAACGCCGCCTTTGATGGCGACGAAGAACAGCTTCAGCTTTTGAAAACGCTTGTCCGTTTTCCATGAGACCATTGCTTTCTTGACTTTATCCACGACTTCGGGGTCCAAGTCTTTGCTGTAAAGGAAGAAGGGATTCAGTGTATATTCAGCGCACTGTACCGGAACTATGTTTTTGAAAGCAGGGTCGATTCCACGGGAAAGGTCCACCTGATAATCTGAAGAGACGAATGCATCGATCTTCTCGTCGGTAAGCATTTTCATCAGGTCGAGGGGCAGGACGGTTTGATAGAGGACCTCGCCGAAGAATTTTTCGAGGGGCTGGTCGATCCCAGCCTTATAAAGGAGGTAGCGCACGTCTTTATAGACGTACGTTGACAGGCGCTTGCCTCTCAGTTGGTCCACTTTTGTAATTCCGTCCGATTTCCGGACGTAAAGGCAGTAATTTGTGTTTTTCTTGCCGTTTATAACAAGGACGAGAAGAGGAAGGAATTTTTCTCTCATTTGAGGTGACATTTTCGCGTACCAATCCCCGGAAAAACCCACGAGATCGACCTTGTGGCTGACAAGCTGGGTGATAGCGTCTTTTATGTAAGCTTCTTCAATTTTCGGAGAATAAACCATCTCGATTTTTTCTCCGAGCACGTTGGACAGAGCAGCGACTATCTCCTCGGTGAAAGTCTGCATCTGTGATTTAGATTTGCCGGAAATGGTATATGTCCCCGGCACGATGATTTTGTAGGTTTTTGATTCTGAGCGTGCAGTCTGTTGAAGAAAAACCACGCACAAAAGTAAAAATGAAATGGCGACAAGTCTTTTCATGGCAAGACCTCTAATTTAGCTCGGATTCGTCGATGGAAAGCCGAATCCGCAGCAGTGTTCATAGCGGCGAACTGCTTCGTTGTCGTCGCATTTTTTTGTTCACGTACATCCCGGTACGCTTACTTCAAAAATGCTCCTTCCGCCTTGCATTTCA
>JAKLIR010000082.1 GCA_022709505.1 bacterium
GGATGGCAAGGCCGCTTTGCGGCCTGTATTTGCGTTGCGTTTGAGTTGTAGGGACGGGTCTCCGCACCCGTCCGCCGCTTGCGCCCGCTTCGCCCCGAAGGGCCGCCCCTGACATCCTATCCCCTCTGGATCCCGGGTCTCAGCCCGGGATGACGAAAGAAAGACGCCGGGATGACGTACACTATGGTGCTATAACGAAATGATGTGGCGCCGGAATGAAGTATGAATTGCGAAAAGCGGTGCGGCGTCTTATATGCGGCCGAGGCGATTGGCGGTCCATTGAAAGACTAATTGTGTCATGCTACGAAGCTACGCATCGTCGTGAAACAAGAGCCGGTGTTTAAAGAGTGAAACCGTGTGACCCCGGAGCGGTAAACACACGCATTCCGGCGCGGAGCACCGGAACGAGGGTGTGTCGTGACAAGGATTAAAGAGGCGTGTTAAGCATAAGAGAAATGTGAAAAACCGGATAGGAAAGGGGCGGATCGATGCGAATAATCGGGAAATGAAAGCCGAGGTTAAAAGATGTCAGGCCGCAGGCGGGTGAAGATTTAAAATATTCAGTTGACGCTGAACGAGGAGGTGTTTATAATTTAGTTAACCGACCGGTTAGTTTAGACCAACCGGCCGGTCAGACCGGGGCGGGGTTCGGTGAGCGGGGATGAATAATCAAGAAAACCAATCAACTGAGATGTCGGACGCGCGCAGGGCTATCATATCCGCCGCGGGGTCTCTCTTCGCCGAGCACGGTTTCGCCGCGACCGGGGTCCAGCAGATCGCCGACGCGGCCGGTGTGAACAAGGCCATGCTTTACTATTACTTTAGAAGTAAAGCCGGGCTGTATGACGAATTGATCTCTGAAGGCATGAAAGTGATCTCCGAAGCTGTCAGGATAATGGAGATTTCCAAAGATCTTCCCATCGATGAACGATTAAAAATATTTCTCACTAAGTATCTCTCGCTTGCATCGGAGCAGCCGGAACTCGCGCGAATAGTGTTCAGGGAGACACTCGGGCTCGGGGAGAGCATGAGGAAGGCGCTCGCGGCAAAAGTGCGGGAGAGCGCGAAACGACTCGCCGCGGTGCTCGAGAGCGCGCGGCTGAACGGCGAGTTGAAAAAGGACGTGGACACTTCGCTGTGCGCCTATTCGATATTCGGAATGGCGAACATGTACATTTTGAGGTTGATCGTAAACAAACAGGCTTTCGAAGTCGGGGAGCTCACTAATCACATACTTGACGTTTTCATGAATGGATCGGGTGGCCGGCCCGGGGTATCTTGACATAGTATCGCAATTTAATTCGCGTGCGGAACGGATGGGGACGCATAAGAGGGATAGGGTTCCGCGCCGATGAAGCCTGAAGGCGGACGTTAAACAGGCGTTCGTTCTCGGCGAAAATACGCCCTTGATAACCTCAAGGGCGTAGGGCTGGCGATTCCCGGAGTGAGACCCGGGATTGTTATAACAAGCGCCGCATGTGCGGCGGGGACGACATCAGCACCTATGGAGTGACGACTATGAGAAAAGGGATAGCGACAATCGCACTTGCAGCGATCTGCTGCGCGGGAGTTTCGGCGCGGGCGGCCGAACTTTCGCTTAAACAAGCTGTATTCACCGCTCTTTCGAATAATCCCGAAGTTGCCGCGGCGGACATGGACACGCTCGCCGTGAAAGCTAAAATCCGGCAGGTCCGCGCGCAGGGAAGACCGCAGTTGAATTACGAGGCGAGCTACATCCACCTCGAAGAAGCGCCCAACCTTTCGGTGGACCTCGGTTCTTATCTGAAACCTGCTTTCAACGGGATTATTCAGGCGATTCCTAACATGTGGCCGGCCGGGCAGGTCCCCACATACACGAATCCTCCCACGACGGCGCCCGCCACGGTTCCCGTTTATTCAAATCCTTATAAAGATTATGTAAGAGCGTCGATCAACGCTGCCGATTTCAGCCTGCACTATCCTCTTTCCGAACAGGATATGACGCGGCACACGCTGACGTTTCAGTGGCCGCTGTTGACCAGCGGGCGTCTCGCCAACGGCACGGCCGCCGCCAAAAGCGCCGTGACGGCTCTCGAATCGAAGGCGAACTCCAAGAAAAACGAAATCGCGCTTTCGGTGATAAAGGCATATCTCGGAGTCGCGCTCGCGAAGCGGGTGGCGGAAGTCTCCGACGAAGCGTACAAGACCGTTCTCGAACACGAAAAACAAGCTGAATCGTTATTCCAGCAGGGAATGATAGCGAAGTATGAGTTGATGCGGGCGCAGACGGAAGTCGCGAATCAGGACCGCCGCAGGCTCGACGCCGTGAATCAGGCCGACCTTGCGATGGCGTTCCTTCAGGATGTTCTCGGTCGTCCCGAGGACGAGACTCCGGATCTGACGGACTCTCTCAATGGAAAAGAAGAATTCGGTCTCGACTACGATCAGGCCGTGAAAACCGCGCTCGAAGCGTCGAATGATATGAAGGCGCTCAAAGCGCGCGACAGGCTTTACCGCTTCTCTGAAAGGGCCGCTCGCGCTGAGAACAAACCGGTCGTGGCGGCGGTCGCATCTAAAGACCTCTACGACAATGATCTCCCCCTTACCACTCCCGGTGCTTTCTTCGGATTCGTCATGAAGGTGCCGATTTTCGATGCCGGAGCGTCTCGCGCCAAGGCCGCGGAGCAGTCGGCCCTGCGGCTCAGAAACGCTACTGATATAGACCGGCTTACAAACGGGATAAGACTCGAAGTCAGGAAATATTACCTCGATCTTAAAAGCGCGGGCAAGGCGCTCGAGGCGGCGGACAAGGCGGTGGACCTCGCCACGGAAAGCCGCAGGCTCGCAACGAGAAGGTTCGAGGTGGGGCAGGGAACCAGCCTCGAGGTTATGGACTCGATACTCGCGCTCTCGATCGCGGAGACGAATCGGGAACAGGCGCGTTACCAATATGATCTTGCTTACTATGGACTGAAAAAGGCCATGGGATTAATCATGGCTGAATTTCAGAATGCGGAGGTAACAGCGAAATGAACGAAGAAACGAAAGTGAAGAAACCGGTGGGAAGATACGTTGCCGTTGCGTCGATAGTTTTGTTTTTCGCGCTCGGGTACGTACTGATTCTCGTCCCTAAAGGGCAGGCGGCGTCCCATGAACCCGCTGCCAAGACGGAGATGAAAATAGACGGGACACTCGAAGCGGACGAGACGGATGTTTCCAGCAAACTTCCGGGGCGGATCGCGAAGATGTACGTGGACGAGGGCGTTCAAGTGAAGGCCGGGCAAGTGCTCGCCGTACTCGAAGCCGAAGAGCTTGATGCAAAACACGATCAGGCGTCGGCCGGGGTGAGGGCGTCGGAAGTTCTCGTCAATCAGGGCGAGATCGCGGTAAATCTTGAAGGCCGGAAGGCGGAGGATCAGGTGCGGCAGGCGCGCGCCGGAGTGGAAGCCTCTGAGGCGGCGCTCGGTATGGCGAGCCAGAAGCTCGCCGCGCTCGTGAAGGGCGCGAGGCCGCAGGAGATCAAGCAGGCCGAGCAGGGCGTGGCCGCCGCGCAGGCGCAATTCGATACCGCGAAAAAGACTTATGACAGGGTGGTCAACCTGTCGAACGAAGGTGTTCTCGCGCAACAGAAACAAGATGAAGCTGAGATGGCGTACAGGAGTTCCGATGCGCAACTCACTGCGGCCAAGGCGCGGCTCGATCTCGTGCGAGAGGGAGCGAGGAAAGAAGAAATCATCGCGGCGCGAGAGCAGGTGAGACAGGCCATGGCGGGCGTGGAAGCCGCCAAGCAGACTTTTCAGCTCGCGATCGACGCGCGCAGCATGGTGGACATCCGTTCGAAGGACGTGGAGGCCGCAAGACAGAAGGTGGCCGCGAGCGAAGGAACTCTGCGCGAGGTTGAGGCGTACAGGAAACAGACGCGCATCGTCAGCCCCATAAGCGGGACGGTGACGCAGAGAATGAGCCGCGCGGGCGAGATCGTGGCCCCCGGATATGCGATCTTCAGCGTGACGCGGACCGACAGGTATTGGGTGGAAGTGTACGTTGACGAATCGAAATTCGCCGGACACAAGATCGGCGAAACGGTTCAGGTCGAGCTTCCGGCTCTCGGGAAAATGCTTCCCGGCAAAATCGTGCGCGTACTGCCGTCCGCCGATTTCGCCACGAAGAAGGCTACAGATGAAAACGGCACGTTCGACGTGCGCGCGCTCCAGATGCGCATAAATCTTCTCGAAAACCCGCCCGAACTTGCAACGGGGCTCACCGCCCGCGTTCACTTCGGCAAATAAGGGGGAGCGACGATGTTGATCATCCGAATGCTCCGCATAATCAAAAGGGAGCTGAAAATCGTATGGTCGGACTGGCGGCTCACTGTGATGATCTTCGCCATGCCCGTGCTTTACACCGCGCTTCTCGGGAATCTTTACGCCGAAAGACGGGTGACGCGCATTCCGGCCTATATTGTAGATCAGGACAACAGCCTGCTCAGCAGATCGGTTGCGAACGCCGTGAGCAGAAATGAAACTCTCAGGTTCGCCGGCTATCTTCCCAACCTCGACGAGTTCCGCACGAAAGTCATCAGGCGGGAAGGGCACGTTTGCTTCGTGATCCCAAAAAATTTCGAGAGGGACGTGAAGGACGGCCGGAAGGCGAAGCTACTTTCGATCATAGACGGCAGCAACCTTCTTCTATCGAATTCGGCCTACAAGGCGGCCACCACCATCTCGCAGACGTTTTCCGTCGGAGTTCTTACCAAGAAGCTCACCATGAAAGGGACTCCCGGCGAATACGCGCTGCCGGCGGCGATGCCGATCGAGTCGGTGGCGCGCGTCTGGTACATACCGAGCTTCGAGTATTTCGGCTTCATCATGCTCGGCCTCGTCGGCACCGTCGTGCAGCAGATCGCTCTCATCGGCGTGGCGCTCGCTTATGCGCGGGAAAGACAGCACGGCCTGATTCCGGGCATCTTCAAGATCACTTCGAGTCCGCTCGAGGTGCTCGCGACGAAAGCTATTCTTTACACGGCGATCAACCTCTCGACCGCCTTCGCGGCTTACGCTCTGACGATCTACCACTACCACGTGAAGATAGACGGCTCCATGCTGATGTCGGCTATGTTGCTCGGCTTGTTCATATTCACGATCGTCGCTCTCGGCGTCTGTGTGAGCACACTGTGCAAGGACGAGCTTTTCGCGACGGAGATTCTGATGCTCATGTCCTTACCATCATTCCTGTTGAGCGGTTTCACGTGGCCGGTGTTCGCGATGACTCCCGTGATAAAGTTCTTCAACTGGATTCTTCCGCTTTCCCACTTCATCAATCCGCTGAGGGCGATCGCAACGCAGAACGGCACTTTCGCGGATATCAGGGGCGATGTGTTGTGGATGTGGGCCGTGGCGACGATCAGCTACGTGGTTGCATACTTGGTGGTGTGGTCAACTATGGCGGCCGCGAAACGAAGGATGGACGCCGGTCTTCCCCCGGATTGCGGGTATCACATCACGGAGTAGCCGCACGGGTGTGCGGGCAAATCATCTGAGGTGGCGCATCGATGGAAATTGTGAATCCCGTGACGGGAATTAAGATGTACTATCATTTCATGGGTGATCTGGGAAAACCGGTAGTCGTGCTGATGCACGGATGGACCGCGAACCACACCCGATGGGCGCAAGTGGAACGGCGGCTGGCGGCGGACTTCAGGGTGATCGCCTACGATCTCCGGGGCCACGGTTGGAGTGAAAAAGGCCCGGAACTCGACTACGGATTCGGCTCGCACGTACTGGACCTTCAGGGGTTGATGAGCGCGCTCAAGATAGAGCGGGCGACGCTTGTCGGCCATTCCATGGGAGGCATGATCGCGCAGCATTTCGCACTCGCATTCCCGGACAAAGTCGAGAACCTCGTATTGATCGGCACGTGCGCCTGCACAGCGCCGGAGGAGTCGAAACGCCGAGCCATGCGCGCGCTTTCTTGGATGTTCCTCTATATGTTCGAGCCGGTGATGGCGATCAAGAACCGCGACAAATGGACGAAGCTGGATCTGTATCCGGACATGCTCGACGATTCCCTGAAACCGTCTCCCGAGGCGGCCAAGGAGGGGATCATAGCCGTCGCCAATATGGACCTCCGCGAAAGGCTCGCTTCTCTTCAGACCCCCGCGCTCGTGATAGCTTCGGAGGACGACGACACGGTTCCCTTCGAGCTTTCATGCGAACTCGCCGCGAGCTTGCCGAAGTGCGTTATGGCGCGCGTCAGCGGTTGCGGGCACCACATTCCGATAGACATGCCGGACTTCGTCTCCGAAAAGGTGAAGGAATTCGCCGCGGAAAACGTGCGGCATAGAAAAGCCTCATGAAGGCTAATGAAGTCCGAAACTGGAAATTCCCGGTGAAAGGAATTAAATTTATATAAACACGAAGCCGTTATTTGGATTCGGGAGCGATGATTCAGAGCGGATGAAATGCAAGGCGTAAGGAGCATCTTGGATGTGAGCGTACCGGGATGTACGTGAACGAGAAAATGCGACGACAACAAAGCAGTTCGCCGCTATGAATATCGCATAGGATTCGGCGTTCTATCGGCGAATCCGGAACTCATTGGGAAAGTTGTTGTGAGATGGAGCTAATAAATCCGCGGACCGGAATCAGGATGTATTACAACGTCTTCGGCGAGGGATATCCGCCGCTGATTCTCATTCACGGATGGACCGCGAATCACACGCGCTGGCACATCCTCGAAAAGAAGCTTGCCGCGAATTTCAAAGTAGTGCATTACGATCTGCGCGGGCACGGCCTGACCCAGAAAGGCCCGAGCCTCGAATACGGCTTCAGCGCACATCTACTCGATCTGCGCGGCCTGATGGATTCTCTCCAGTTGCCCCGGGCGGTGATCGTCGGCCACTCAATGGGAGGAATGATCGCGCAGCAGTTCTCGCTGGTGTTTCCCGAACGGGTGATAAAGCTCATTCTAATCGGCACTTCCGCGTGCGTGGCCGTGAACGAAAAGGAAAAGGCCAAGCTGCACCGCGTCGCATTTCTCTTCAGGCGCCTCTTCAGGACCACTCTCTTTCTGAAAGACCACGATAAGAAGAAACAGCCTGAACTGTACATCGATCAGAGTAATCCTTCCCTGCGGGTTTCATCGGTCTCGGCTTCCTCGAACCTGCTTTCCATCGCGGGCATGGATTTAAGGCCGAGGCTTAAAAATCTAAAAACCCCAACTCTTGTGATCGCCTCCGAAGACGATAAGACGGTGCCTTTCGAGCAGTCGAAGGAGCTTGCCGGACTGATTCCGGACTGCGAATTCCGGCAGACGTCCGGAAGCGGGCATCACATCATGCTCGAACAACCGGATTTCACGGCCCGCGCGATCGAAGAATTCATTTGGGAACAGGATTAGCCCGCATTTTTCACCGGAAAATCCGGGAATCGTAATAGTACCATCCACTATGTTGCATCATCGAGCCAAGCTCAAAACAAATCGAACCGCCCCACAAATATCGATAATGAAATAAATAATTATTTAATCAATGTAAGTGTAACTTAATCTTACTAATTAGGAAATTATTATTAACCGGAGAACGGCGATTTTTTGCATACGTGGTGAAAAAGGCGCGGTTGCCGAAGCGATTTGATTTCGGATTCTCCGAACGGGGTGGGGTAAGGCATCGATGATAGAGCATTTGTTTAGGAAAGAAGTGGCGGCGCCGAGGAAAATCGCTTATGAAACGCTACGAGACCGCCAGAATGAAATCAACAACAGCCTTCCCAGCGTGGTGAGTTCGAGGTTTATCGAAAACTGCACCATGGGAGAGTGCGCGAGAAGCATCGTGGTTGAAATAAGGGGGCAGACGGGGATTCCGATGATCGTTGCGCCGTTCATAAAACCGCATCACTTGATCTGGAACAGCCGGCAGGTGTGGAACGAAGAGGATTGGACGTGCGACTATAGCACCGAAGCCGTATATTTTAGGGACAATGTGGACGTTCGCGGCAGGTGGTATTTCGAAGAGGGTAAGAAAAACAGGACCTTGATACGGATAGAGAGCGTGATAAGGATCGACGCCCGCGGGATTCCGGGTTTGCCCGCGAGCCTTGCACAGCCGGTATCGATGCTTGTCGAAAGGATATTGCACACCATTACGAGCCCGAATCTGGACCGGACGATGAAGCGGCTCGAGACGATGGTGAAGGCGGCCGGTGGATAGTCTCCGAGCGGAGAAAAACAGGCCGAGCAATTAGCCCGCATTTTTCACCTGTGCGGGCCGAAATCGCCCTTTTTACGATTCACCGGATTTTTCCAATGAAAAATCCGGGTCAGCCGGAGGATGTGTCATAATGTTCAAGGAGCCCGCCGGTTACGAAATCGTATATAAAACTTGGGGAATGAACGAAGCGATTATCGTCCGGGGGTTGTTGAAGGCGGCGGGGCTGGAATGTATTTTGAATCCCGACGCGGTAACGTCCGCGAGGGCGTATATGGGGGATGAGTCGAACGAGGTGGTCGTGCTCGTGGCCGCCGAGGACGCGGACGAGGCGAGATCGATTCTTGAAAGCAGCGGCGATGTGTTTTCGGATGAACCGCCGCCGGATTCGAAAAGCGATGGAAAAACCGAATAGACAGAGGAACCCAATTTGAAAAAGACGGCCTTGCTCCTTTTTCTCGCGGCATTGATTCTGACCGCCGTGAGCGCTTCCGCCCGGGACATGACGAACGGGATCATCAACGGCGAAATAAAGGTCAGAAGCGACTACTCCATAGTGGTGAACGGAGAGAATGTGAAGCCGGATGTCCCACCGGTGGAGAAGGGCGGGCTGATATTCGTCCCGTTGCGTTTCGTCGCCGAGGCGCTCGGAGCGGATGTGACGTGGTATAAATCGCCCGGGACGGCCGAGATTTCGTACCCCGGCGGCAGAACGGTCAAGATGACTGTCGGAGACACCACGATAGATCTCGGAGACACCCAGAAAATACTGCCGGTGGCGCCTTTCATTTTTGAAAAACGCACCATGATCCCTCTGCGGCCCGCCGCCGAATCCGGATATTTCAAAGTCGAGGAAAAACCCGACGCAAGCATTCTCACCCTCGACCGGGGCGTCAAGGGCTATGAGAAGCCCGGCGTGGAGAGTGAAAGTCCGGGCAAGGGAACGAGCGGCTCTCTGGACATGATCCGTAAGAAAGCGCACAACGATCAGGTGACCAAGAAACTGAAACCGATAGTTCTCGCGGCATGGCTGATCGTCGGCCTGCTATGGATTGTGAGAACCGCGCTGGGCCTCATCAAGGGCAAGCCGGAGGGCTGGAAGGATATCGTAATCATCGCTTTGTTCCTCTCCGTCGGTATGTTCATCGTATTGAATTTCATGCTCAGCACGTATTGGGCGGCGATAGTGATATTGATTACGTCGGCGATCGGGCTGATTTCGACCGAAAGCTACACGGACAAGCTTGTCACGATGGCTTCCACCGCACAGGGGGCGGGCCTGATCTGCACGCTGTTCGGCCTCGGCCTGCTGATCGGACCGGCGATAGCTCAGAGGGACATCGCCGCGATAGGATACGGGATTTAGTAAAAATCGAGCCCACGATCACGGGGCTTACACTCTCGATTCTTTTGAACATGTTATTCGGCTATGAAGCAAGAAGAACATAAATCTGGCAAACGTGTTTCATTTCTGATGCCGTACATCGACTTCTGTTTCATGCTGATCATAATTTTCGTCGGTATGCTTTCGATAGCCTATTTCGAGCCGCTCGGCAGAACGGATGTTCAGACGAAAAATGTCAGCGAATTGAATATGCGGGAAGGCAAGTTTGAGATCAAACCCGTGGGATCTCAGGCGCCTCAGCTCGGAGCGGGTGAGAAAACCGCGGACGCCACGGTTCGGCCCCTAACGGCGGGTTCGCGTTCTTCAGCCGTTGCGAGCGCAACGAAAACCGCGGCCGCACAGCTTAACAAAAAAACTTCATCAGACACGAAAAAGACGCCGCAATCCGGGACTC
>JAKLIR010000083.1 GCA_022709505.1 bacterium
GCGGGGCTGTTCGTATTCAGGATTCAGCGAGGTGTTCTCGCGGGGGCGCGCTCTTATCCGTTCGGGGGCGATAGAAAAAGTCCCGCCGGCGCCGCCCGGACTTTCAAGGACATGCTTTGCACGGGATTCCTGTTCTATCTGATCGCGATTCCGTATTTCGTGGCCGACAGCGGTTCGACTTCGGGTTCCGAGTTGCTAAAGATGCGGGAAGTGTTTTCGGCCCTTTACAGAAGTTTTTATTTCGTGCCGCCGGGACTTGTGATCGGTTTTTTTTGGAGCCGGCGGCGCGGCGGTCTCGGGGTGTCGGACATAGTCTATTTCTTTCTCGCCTCCTTGGTCATACTTATCGATTTTGTGATACTTCATGCAATATACTCCGGGCCGGTGCTCGGGAAATCCATCATAAGCGGCCCCACCGATTATCTTGGGATCGGGCGAACCGCCGAAACTGAAACAAGGGCGTTCTTCAATGTCATCTATCTTTTGAATTTCGCGATACCGCCCTTTGTTCTTTGCATATATTTGTCTTGCACGGAACTCGCGTCGAGGTTTGTAAAACGGCACTGGCTGGTGTTCTTTCTCGTGTTTTTCACCTATGTCAACGGAATATTGATCGACCATAGTTTTCTCGATCTCATGGCGCGGCGCGCGGAAACGGATTCACGGCGGATGACGAAGCAGGGGTACGGGCGCGCGGCGCGGTTCAACGTCTTGGTGGCCGACAGAGCGGCGGGGTATCCCGGCGCCCCCGCGCATCTCATGGCGGCGGCCTCTCAAGCATACAACGCCGGCGAACGCCGGGAATCCGAGGCGATCTATTCCAAAATACTGCGCCGCTACGGGAAACGCCCCGGCCTGAAATCGATTATGGGCGAAGCCGCATTCATCAAAACATCGATCGGGAAAAGCGACGGCCGCGCGGGTTTACATGCCGTCCGGGGACTCCAACCGGCTTTGAGAGAGGATTACCTAACGCCCAATTGGCTTTCGCTTCTCACGGCAGCCCTGTCGAGAAAAGGAGCGCCGGACGAAGACAGGTTCAAGGAACGTCTGCTGAAAATATCCAAAGAGGATAAATCCATAAAATTGTCTCCGGTCGTCTCCGAGGCCGACGTACTCGCGGCGCTCGGCTTCCTCGGGTACGAGGTTTACGTGACGGAAGCGGATCTTGCGAAGCTGAAGAAACTTGTGGATTCAGGCATAGCGCCTGTTGTAAAGATGCCTCTCGAACTCAGGGGCGGATATGAAGACATCGCATCGAAGAGCAGGAGGAAGTTCGACTTTTCGGATTTCTATTATTGGAGGGGCAATGGAGACGAGCCGTTCACGTACGGGGTGGTCGCCGGCTACGATGACAGCCGTGGAGTCATCATCATGTACGATTTTCGCAAGGCGCAGCCGAGGAGCAAGAAACCGCTCACGGAAGGCGAGATAAAGGAGATCGTATATCACCGTACGGGGCGCGATCTGATAAAAGACGTGAACGAGAGGCGCCGCGAGTTGAAGGGCGAAGTGGTAAGGGAATACGCCTATCCGTATTTTGACGAGAAATGGAGCGAGAAAGGCCGGAACGCGATTATCATCCTCGGCGAGAGGGAGTCGCCCGGGGCGTTGAAAAAGGCCGGAATCGCCGCGGCTGACATCGAATCCGGGACCGCGGCTGAATCGCTGATATCGAGAGGCGATTTCTATTATAGGGAAAAAGATTTTTTCAGAGCTTTGAAACTCTATCAGCAAGCTATATCCGTTCGTGATTCAAAGTACGCGGAGAGGATGACGGCTCTCTGCGCGATGCGGCTTTCTCCCAAGCGGCCGAAAAAAGAATGGACGAGAGAACTTGACGCATATCGCGGAGAGAGCGAATACGTCGCGTGGCTCGCCGACCCGGAAAACGCGCGGGCCGCAAGGGAGTACTCCACCGCGTTTATTCGGGATTTCGAGAGGGACCGACTCGATGCGGCGATGCTCGTGAAATACGGGGACATGCTCTATCCCGCGAACGCGTCCGAAAGACCTAAACTGAAAAAGATATACAAGCGGCTTGCGGCGTACGACCCGGGCGATACGGAGCCGATCAACAACCTTATCAAAATGTACATGGATGAAAAGGATTACCGGTCCGCGCTGCCTCTTCTTTCGAAGGCGATAAAACTTTCAGCGGATGCCGGATATACGGAGGTTGATGAGGAGATTTCCATGAACAGAGTCCGGCGGGCGCTGTGCCTTGTCGAACTCGGCGGATTGAAACGGGCCGCCGAGGAAACCGAGAAGATCGACCCCGGGGATTTCTACGGAGAACCGGATTTCCGATACGTGCGCGGAAGACTTTTGATGTCGAAGGGGAAGCTGAAGGCGGCCCGCCGGGAGTTTGAAAAAGCTCTTTCCCTGAAATCCGGAGATGCGAAGAGCCGTCTTTATCTCGCAAAGGCGCTCCTCGGCCTTGGAGATAAAAAACTTGCAGGTCTGGAGGCGGGCATAGTTATAGACATGGAATTAAGCGGACCGCTTCTGAAGGAAGCCCGGAGGATCGCGCGTATCGCGGGGAGGAAGAGCGGATGAGAAAGAAATGGGTTCCATCCCCCGTCTTTCTGATTTTCGCCTCCGTGCTGTTGTCCGCGCCGGGCGGCGCCGCTCTGTGCGCCTATTACATGTCACGCCTCGGGAGGCGGAAGCAGAGAACTTTGTTTTCGGTAATTTCGATCATTCTGATTCCCGTTACGGCCGGCGCTCTGTTAACGGTGCGAACGAGATGGTACTTCTTCGCCGGAGGGCTCGTCGCGTTCAACTTGATAATGGGCGTGTTTTTCATGCTCGCAGTCCATAGCCCGCACAGGGAAATGGCGCTTGAAATGGAAGCGGCGGGGACCAAGAGATTTCATGCGGGCGCGCGGCGCGTCATATTCGGAATCCTCGCGGGGTTCATATTCGGAGCGCTTGCCGGGCAGTTCTTCGGCCTGTTCTACGGGTGGCTCGCGGATGTGTTCCTTAGCACGCTCCTGCCGGTGAATCCGGACATTTTCTCACAGGGGGAATTCGTGTTTTTCATGACGCTCGCGTTTATGTTCTCGGGCGGCGTGATAGGGGGCATTGCGGGAGGGCTTGTACGGAACGACGGGCTCTCCGCCGCGGTGAAACCCGCGATATCTCTCATCGCCACGGCTACCGCGCTCATGTTCATGTGGCACTTCTTCGTGGACGTTATTGCGTTCCATTCTTATGGGATCGCGGCCGATCCGTACCGCGCCGACCTTCCCGATATCGCGCGGATCGTGTTCCCGTTGCTGTTCACCGGCTTCTCGGTTATCGGAGCGCTGGTGATAAACGGTTCTTCAGGCGCCCGCGAGCTTGCGGGTAGAACCGTTCTCGTGTTTTTCATGTGCCTTATGCTGACCCTTACGACGGTCTGCTATACGGGCATCGTAAGCTACGATTTCCTGATACTCGGGAAGATGCGGGAGAAGAGGGGGGACGTCAAAGGCGCGCTCGCTCTCTATGAAAAAAGCCTTACGCTCTATCCGAGTCCGTTCAGCGCTTCATATCTTCAGTTCAGGATAGGATTGCTCAATCACGTAAGGGGCGATGACGCTGCGGCGGCGGACGCGTTCCGGAATGTTCTGACCAAATACACGGCGAACAAGCACTTCGTCCAACAGGCGAAGATATTAAGCGACAGGCTCGAAAATGTTAAAAAGGGCGAGCGGTTCGTGCTTCCGGGCGTGGAAACGCGCACCGAGTACAGGTCCGCCTACTGCGCGCCCAACTCCATGGCGCTTGTGTTCAACTATTGGCGGAAGAACAAACTGACCGCGAAAAAGATCGGCACGGACATCACGTACACTCTTTTCGGGACGAGCGCTCTCGACATGCTTTTCTATGCGAGGGAAAACGGGTTCGAGTATTACCTCACATCGGACAATTCCCTGAACGATATTCGGGAGTTCGTTAAAAAGAAAATTCCCGTTCTCGTTTTCATTCCCCAGCACGTATTCGTGGTGTTCGGCTACGACATGCGCCTCGACACTCTCATTTCCTACGATGTCGCGACCTACGACGTGTGGGTCGAGCATCCGGCGGAGGATTTTGTGGCGGAATGGAGCAAGACGGGAAGGATGATGGCGATAATGATTCCGGAAAGCCGCAGGATATTCGACGGAAAACGGGAAAAAGCGCTGGCCGGACGGACAAGGGCGACTTTGCAGTACCTGCTCGCGGGAGAAATGGATTCCGGAGCGGTGGAAAGGGGCCGGAGACTCGAAGCGGCAGTGAAGAACAGCGACGATCCTGAGCCGTTCCTCGAACTGTTCGAAGATTATCCAGAAACGAGACGAAAACTTCTATCGAGCGGCGGACTCGAACAGGCTCAAGCAGCTTCGGAGAAAAGACTGCTCGACTCAGCGCGGAAAGGAAAAGTTGCTTGGAACGGCATCGGAGAATATCTCACACTCGAAGTAGAGCTGAAGGAATTCAGGCGGGCGCGCGATCTGCTCGAGACCGTCTCTGGAAACATCGATCGGGAAAACCAAGATTCGAACTATGCCGAAGTCGATTCATACCGCGGAGACCTCGACTATATTCTCGGCAACTTCGACGGGGCTATATCCATGTTTTCTTCCGGTGAGGACGGGATGGACGCGAACTTCGACGCGTACTACCTCGGAAGATCGTACGAGGAAACGGGGTCGCTGCGTTCCGCTCTCGAAACATACGACGGCATTATTTCGTCAGGCATGGAATCCCCCGTTTTTTATCAAAACAGGCTTGCCTTCAACCGGCTCGAAAAGCTTTGGAACACTTCTCTCGCGCCGCAGCCGGAAAGGATGAAAAAAACACTCCGGAACTACCTCGAAAACGACCCGTACGACGCGAACGCATGGCTGAAACTCGCGGAACTATCATCCGCCGGCCCAGAATTGAGCATGGAGCGGAAGGAAAGGGCGAGATACTATCTTTACAACGGAATTACGTTCGCGGAAGACTCCTCTCAACTCGAAAAGGCGGCCTCCCTTAAACTCAGGATCGAAAAATAACACCGACGATAAGTGCTATTTCACAGAGCGATACCGGGATCTTGCGTCCGCGATCCATTCGTTCACCATCTTATTACGCGTAACCTGATCGTTCCATGCGCTCCCGGCGAGTTTCATGACTTCGGCTTCGGAGACCGGAGGCCTCATGACCGATGCGAACTTCTTCTTGTTTTTGCTTTTCGACAACTTTTTCCATGCCGGCGCGAGGTCTTCGTGCGTGTCGATCACGAGAGCGCCGATCAAATCGTTCAGAATATTCCAGCGGACCGTTCCTTTATTGGAATCGTAGGAGAAGCCTTTCTTGCGCGTGAAAGGATTCACGGGCACGTTCGATTTCTTTCCGTAGTTTTTATACATCTCGGGAAGAACGCTCATTTTATTGAGGGAAAATTCCTTGGGGCCGCCCGGCTCGCCTTTTTTGTAAAGCCACAAGCGCTGTCCTTCCGGACTCAATACGAACCGGATGAACTCCCTCGCAAGAGCGGGGTTGGGAGCGCCTTTGAGCATGGCGATCGGGTCCGGGGTTATCACGGTGGCCTTTTCCGGAAGAATGAAGCCGAGCCTGTTCCCGCCCGTTTCCTCGATGGCTGAAAATGCGTACGTGTCTATGGAAAGCCCGGCGGCGACCTCTCCGACGGCGAGGTCCTTGCTCGTCTGCGAGGAACTTTTCGGGAACGTTCTCACGTTCGCGCCCATGGGCAGAATAATCTCCCAGCCGCGCTTCCAACCGTAAGCCTGAAGAATGATTTCGTACATGATGTGCACGCTGCCGCTGTGGCGCGGGTCTCCCGATCCGATGAGATCGAAAAACTCGGGCGCCGCGAGGTCGCTCCATGTCTTCGGAGTCTCCATCCGGTACATCTTAAGAAGTTTTTTGTTGTAGAGAATGCCGAACCCCGCGAGCGACGCCCCGTACCACTTGTCCGAAGGATCGAAAAGCGGAACGCCGTTAAGTTCCTTGGGAATCTTGTTTCGAATTGTCGCGGGAAGTTTCGCGGGCGCCAGAAGCTCCGCGCTCGCGAGCTCCATGTAAGGATCTATGCCGCCGCCGAAAAACAGGTCCACACCGATCCCGGCCGGATTTCGCGAAAAACCTGCGTGGATATATTTAAGATCGTCCGAACCTCCTCCTTGATCCAGCCACGTGATCTCGACGTCGCCCCCGCCGTTCTTCTTATGCCATGCCTTGAACGCCCGCGTAAACTCCGTTCGTATCCCTTCCCAATGGGGAGAAATAATCGATAGTTTCTGCGGCGCTCCGAGCGCTTTCAAGGATGTTGCCGGAAGGCAACAGGCTGCGAAGCAAACTATCGCAACGATCTTTTTTATCATAAAAATTCTTCCTTTCTTTCCGCGCGTGAACACCGGAGTGGATTATTCCGTAGGCGGAGGTTTAGGCATGATTTCAATAAGTACGAAAAGAGCAGACAAGTCAATGATATGCCAAAAAAAAAGAGATGTCCATGCCAAAAAACGATTAAACATAGTTAACTACACTTAAGTGTTGGCAACAATAAGCCTTGTTTCGGATGAGTCCGAGGTTTTCCACAATTCCACGGCTTTTTTTTTCACATTTTCACAGCATTTTCCACAAAACACATAAAAAAGAATCTACAGAATTGTTTTGTCGATATGAAAAAAAGGAAACTAAGCGCTGTCTTGAGGCGACGTTGGAATATATGTAAATATATTTATATGGAATTGAGTATATTTAACTATACTTTGTACTGGTCGGGTTTTTTTAGGTCGCCGTCTTACCTGTTTCAGTATTTTCAGCCTCTCAAAATCCTATTTTACCCCGGGTCCGGCGCGCTGTTGACGAATCCGGGGTATGAACTTTTTACGCTCGAAAAAAGTCGCTTTGGAGATTCTGTTCCATATTCCGCTCCGGCCGGCGAATCCGAAGTGTGAATGCCGAAGGGGGAAAAGAAACGGGCCGGCGCTTATTTTACATGGCTTGCGGCGCTGGTTTATAATGTTCGGAATGACTCCGGTGCCGAAGTATGGAAATTATTAGCGCCGGACAGGTTGCTGAAAAGCGATGTGGCGTCTCAGACTCGGATTAGGAACAAAGTTAGTGCTCGCGTTCGTCACGGTTGTGGCGGCGACCATGTTGATATCCTCGTTCCATTCTTACAGCTATTATTCGCGACTTGTAAACCATCAGGCGGATCAGCGAACGAGGTCGGACCTTCAGGTTGCGGATCTGCTCATAAAACAAAAGAAGCAATCGTTGCTTCTTCCCGCGCGCGTGCTGTCCAAGGACATAGCGTTCAACAGGATATTGGCGGGCAGGGTGGGGGAGTTGGTGAAGGTCAGGGTTAAATATTTTCTCAGCGGATTATCCGAAAAGGACATGACGTACATGACGGTCACGGACCGCGACGGGATAGTGCTTTTCAGGTCGCGGGCGGCGTATTCGACGGGTGACGATATGAGTCAGGATCCGGTGATACGGGCGGCGCTGGAAGGGCGTGAGATCACGACTTTCAGGCGGCTCAATCCCGACGAGATGTGGCAAGAGGGGCTTGTGTCGTCTCCGATTGTCAAAACGAAGAGGCAGGAAGGCCTTGTAATTCAAGCGGCGGTTCCGGTGTTTGCGCTCGGAGAGACGGGAGAAGCCGGCGAATTCAGGCAGTATGGAAGCGGTCGGTCGGTGGCCGGAGTGATTTGCGTGGGCTATCTTCTCAACACGGACAGAGCGTTGCTTGTGGAGATAGGGGATCGGACGAGAGGCGTTGTGAGCATTTACTTTCAGGACATGCTTGTGAATTCGTCCGACAGGGCGTGGGGTGGCACGATTCCGTCCGATCTGTTCAAGACCGCGAGAAGCTGGAGGAACGGACAGGGCACTGCCCGTTACAGAGGCCGGGGGGAGAGTGCGGGATATCTTGTTTTGAGAGGGTGGAACGATCGGATAGAAGCGCTGCTTGAACTCAGGCGCTCGACCGCGTGGCTGGAAGATATAAGAAAAGTTTTCTTAAGGGACAATTTTATTTTCATACTTATCATAATGGCTGTCACCGTGGCGCTCGGCCTGTTTTTCACGAGGAGGATAACGGAACCCGTCATGAGGCTGAAAAGGGGCGCGGAGGAGATCGGCAGCGGGAATCTTCTGCACAAGATCGACATTCCGGGGGACGATGAAATCGCGGAACTCGCGGATGCGTTCAACGACATGAGCGTGCGCCTTTTCAGGTCCATGGAGGAAATGAGGCTTTCGAAGCAGCAGATAGAGGATTATTCACAGAGGCTGAGGTCCGCCCACACGAGTCTTGAAATGTATTCCCGCGAGCTTGAAAAGGTGAATCAGGAGCTGCTGATCAGCAACATCAACTTACAGAAGGCCAACGAGGTGAAGGACACGTTCCTCTCGACAGTGTCGCACGAGCTGAAAACGCCGCTCACGACGATTTTGGGGTACGTATCCATGATTCTCGAGGGTGCGCTCGGCGACCTGAATGAAGATCAGCGTGAAAGCCTCGAAGTCGTTCACCGCAGGGGCAGGAACCTTCAATCGCTCATAAGCGATCTGCTGAGTCTGTCGCGGATCGACGCCGGGCGGCTCGAACTTCACAAGAGTTACGTTGACATCGGCAACGAGCTTCGCGGCATAGAAGAAGTGTTTTCGGAAAGTCTGAAGGAGCAGAACCTTGTTCTGAAACTCGATCTCAGTGACGATCTGCCTTACATATCGGCGGACAGAGACCGGATCAATCAGGTTTTGTTCAACCTCGTGGGCAATGCCGTGAAATTCACGCCCGCCGGAGGATCGATAGGCGTGAAAGCGAGTTTCAACAAGGACTCGAATGAGATCGAGATTTCCGTATCCGATACGGGAATCGGGATCGATGAAGATGAGAAGGAGCATATTTTCGAGCGGTTTTATCAGGTTGACAAGCATGATGGGCGTGAGTTCGCCGGCACGGGGCTGGGGCTTGCGATTTCTAAAGAAATAGTCGAACTCCACGGCGGTCGCATCGAAGTCGAAAGCTCGGCTGGAAACGGCAGCACATTCAGGTTTACCATCCCCCGAATTTAGCGGCGCGAACAAGTTTTCATACCGGCGCCCCAATGGGAAACTTTTTCAAAGTTTCCCATTGGGAGTCCTCTTCAAATTTCTCGCATGCGCAATTCCGGGAGTACGCCGGAATTGCTTTTCCCTTGATTCCTAAAAGATGGATTTCGGGTCTCAGCCCGGGACGACGAAAGAAAGTTTCCTCGTTACGATGCTCCGCGTCGTAGCGGCATGGTAAGGCCGCTCCCGCGGCCAACTTTCGCCTCCGGTGACCAAGTCGGGCAAGGGCCATCCCCGCTCCATTCCAAAAGACACCCCTGACATCCTGTCCCCTGTGGGTCCCGGGTCTCGGCCCGGGATGACGGAAGAAAACATTCCGGGTACAACCTGCTATTCGTCCGCGAATGTACTCCTGAAAAGGATTGCGGCGGAATTCAGAAACGTCATGCAAAGCACAAAGGTGAATTCAAACTGGATTTTTGATCGGTGCGTGTATGAGGGACAGAGATGTCACATCATTTTTCTGACGTATTTAAAGATGTGAAATTTTCTTTCCGCGAGGATAATGATGCAGGCGGCCACTATGGAGGGGCCGAGGATGACGTAAACGGCCGTGCCGGCGAGGCCGAGCGCCGTGTAGCAGAGGTATAATCTCCAGATGTTGTATCCGATGAAGACGAGCGGAAGGGAAACCCGGAAGAATGCGGAAAAGACGAACACGATGTCCGGGAGGCAAAGAGAGGCTGTGAGAGCGAAAGCTTGGAACGGGGTTGCTGATGGGAGAATTACGTTGAGAAGGGATGTGTTGAAAACCCAGAACCAAACGATTGAAAAGAATGACCAGAGGAAAAGAGTGATTTCGGAGCGGATCAGGCCGGACACAATTCTGAAGAAAGGCATGTCGATCGAGCC
>JAKLIR010000084.1 GCA_022709505.1 bacterium
CCGAGAAAAGGAAGCTGCTATATATAGATGCACCGAGATATGAATATCGTTTTTTGAGAAATAGATTGCTGAAGGAAGATAGGCTGGAGCCTGTTTTTCTGCTGATCGGCCCGGACGGTGTTATTTCAGGCGGCGATGCGAGAAAAACGATTCTGAAGCCGGGAGGATTAGACTCGTATCGTGGAATAATCGTCGGCGACGCGGCTGCCTATCTTTCACCCTCGGAACTTTCCGCTATCGAGCAATATGTTAAGGAAGGCGGAAAAATAATCATTCTCGGAGGGAAAGAATCTTTATTCACGATGGGAGGGGCGTGGAGGAGTGTGCTTGGGTCGGGCGGGTTTTCGGAAGTGTCAGGAAGCTCCGATGGTTTCGAAATTACCCCCACAAAGGATGGAATAACGGACCCGCTCTTGATTCTGTCCGACGATGAGCAGAAGAATAAGGATATTTGGAAAACGCTGCCTTTTATACAAACGTTCAATAAAGTCGAAGCCGATGCGGGTGCGCAAGTGCTCGCCCGACATCCGTGGACTCGATGCGGGAATAGTTCTTGCCCGCTCATTTTCAGATTGCGAATCGGACGGGGGTCGGTGACGGCCTTCGCATTCGAAGGGCTGTGGAGATGGGGCTTTCAGGAAAAAGAAGATGCTTCATACGTGTACGGTCGCTTGATAACCAATATGTTGGACGAAGTTTTGAAATCATTGAAAAAGGAGCCGCTGAAATTAACATTGTCGTCAAGAAATATAATATTGGGAAGAAAATTGACGGCGACGTTGAGCGCAGATATGGGAATACTAAAAACAGAAAAACCAGTACTTGAAGTAGTAGGACATGAAACAGGAAAAACAATAATTAAAATGAAAAATAGCGGTACGAAAAACGGATTTTACTCCGCGGAATACACCCCGCACGAAACGGGAGTATATTCTTTCACGGCGAAAATCAACGGCGTCTCATCCGAGACGGAGCCGGCTTTCGCGGGCGTTTCTCCGGATGAATTCAGATCGATTTCAATGAATAGGGAATTTTTGAGCGGGATCGCTAAAAGAGCGGGTGGAGAGTTTGCAACGGAAAACAACTATGAAAAACTGGTAAGAGCTTTGACGGATCGCGAGGAGTTTGTAAGAACGAGAAAAAGTAAATCGTTGCTTGATTTTCCACTGATAATAATTTTGATCACGGCATTGCTGACGGTCGAATGGCTGTTGCGGCGGAGGGGAGGGCTCACGTGAGACGGGGCGTTTTCTGTGTTGTATTTGCGGTCTCGACAACGATTTTGATGTTTTTCTCTCTGAGAACGCCTGCTCAGTCGATTCCACCGCCGGCGAGAATTGATACGGGGGATCTGTTCGTGATAGCGCAGATTCACTATGGCGGCGGCGGCGATTGGTATGAGGATAAGACCTCGATGCCGAGATTGCAGCAACGGATCGCGAAGGAGTTCGGCGTTACGGCGGCTAAAGACAGAAAAATCATGAAACTCACGGACGATGATATTTATTCATTTCCCATTCTTTTCATGACCGGACACGGGAACGTACTCTTCAAGCCTGAAGAGGTCGTTGCGTTGAGAAGATATCTGGATCGAGGCGGATTTCTTTGGGTGAGCGACGATTATGGAATCGATGAGTCATTGAGAAGAGAAATGAGAAAAGTGATTCCTGAGACGGGTTTTGTGGAAATACCGTTCGATAATCCTATTTACAACGTTCCATATAAATTCCCAAATGGTCTTCCGAAGATACACGAGCACGCAGGCGGAGCGCCGCATGGATACGGTCTCTATTTAGATGAGAGGATGGTTGTTTTCTATGACTTCAACACCGACATAGGGGACGGGCTTGAATCGCCGGGAATCCATAAAGACCCTCCCGAGAAGCAGGAACAAGCGTTTAAAATGGCTGTGAATATTATTTATTACGCTCTTTCGCATTGACGCCGGAGCACTATTTGACATGCGCCTTGAAATTACTTTTTAAGGTGATATTTAATTTAAAGACTTGTATATGTATATTATTTATTATTCATATTTTCGTCATGTCATGTTTTTATTGGAGCCAGTGCGCATTTTATGAGTTCTGATGCGAGAGATAAATCACGTGATTTAAAGAAAACCGCTATCGAGCGGAGTCTGATTGACGTCGATCAGACGATGAACGAAGCGACGGAGGCTCTCGCCCTCGAAAAGAACGACGAAGCGGTCAGATTATACAAGCAGCTTCTTTCCAGCCTCGAAGACAGATATCCCGGAAACATGGAGAAAATCCCCGCCGATGTTTTGATACGGAGATACAAGATTCTCAACGGTCTTTCGAAAGCCTTCTCATCCGGCGGGCATCTCAATCAAGCCATTCAGAATGCGCTTGAAGCGAGCGCCTTGACTCAAGGGCCGCTTTCGGATTTCACCGAACTGCATATCCAATCGTCTGTTGACCTTGCCGGTTACTATATAAAAAGTGGAGACGTGCAATCGGCGAGGGCATTGATAACAAAAGCAACAAGTGTTGAAAAAGGAGACGATCCTCAACTATGGCAGGCTTTGATTTCGCTCGGAACCGGGAAACTCTTCAATGCGCTCGGAAAACTCGATGTGGCGCCGAGAGTGATACAGAGCGGAATTGATGCTCTCGCCACGCCCGAGGAGCCTGAAAAAATTCTACTGAAGGCCGACCTATATCTGGCTCTCGGCGATGTTTACATGAAATTGGAACACAGGGATGAAGCTCTTCAATCTTGGAAAGAAGCGATCGTTCTGCTCAACGACAGAGGGAAAAAGGCGTTTCTGAAATACGAATACTTCAGTGCACTCAGCTATTTCGCCAAGGCGAGGCCCATTTTTCAGTTTCTCGGGCGGGAACCCGATGTCATTCAGATCCGTGCGGATTCGGAAATTCTGCTCGCGAAAATAATGGACATCAGGGGCAGGTGGGACGATGCATATAAATTGTTCTCCGGAGTCGTCGAGCTTTTCCACGGAACCGGTTTTGAAGACTCGAGGTTATTCATTCTCGCTCACGCGGGAGTCGGCAATTACTTCATTCAGCAAAAGCAGTACGATAGAGCCGAAGCTGAGCTGAAGAAATCCACCGCGGCGGCGAAGCAGTTCCGGGACAGATTGGGATTCTGTCAGGCCAATTACTATCTCGGCGTGGCGTTTTCGAAACGCGGTTCGGATGAACAAGGCATAGAGTTGTTCAAGAGGTCCCTCGAACATCTGAAGAAGATCGAAAGTTCATACGAAGTTTTACAAACCATAGCATTGATTAACAACCAACTCGGATTCATCGAAATGAAGAACCGCAGGAGGGAAGAGGCGAAGGAATATTTCAACTTGAGCGTTGAAACCATGAAAGACGCTCCGTTCGACCTGTCTCTGGGCGAAGCATATCGTTTTCTCGGCGAACTCCACAGCGAAAACAGGCAGTACACACAGGCGGAACGTTATCTCAAGAAAGCCTTGGAGATATTCGAGAAGAACGGCGCCATGTTCGAGCTTTCCCGCCTTTACCGAAGCCTCGGAAGCAATCTGCTGAACATGGGCGACATAGACAAAGCCGTCTTCTTTTTCGATGAATGTATCGGCCTTCAGGAAAAACTCGGAGTCGAATCCGAACTTCCGATGGCGTACAGCAATAGAGCCAAGATATCAGTGATGAAAGAAGAGTACGCTGAAGCCGAAGCGTATTTTACGAAAGATTTCAACATCGCCAAGAAGAGCGACAACAAACATTCGCTGGCGTTCTCGTATTATCAGCTCGGAAGGATAAGGAGAATTCTCACGAGGACGCATTCCGCGGAGGATTTTCTGCGCAGAAGCCTCGACCTTTTCACTTCGGTGAACAACAAGACCATGATAGGCGGCGTGTTGCTCGAGCTTGCGCTATGCGCATCGGCCCGGAAGGATATTAAGGGTGCGACGGACTATTGCGCGCGGGCGCAGACGATGTACGAGCACAATAGAAATTCCCTCGAAATGGCGAGATTGCTGCTTACGCGGGGGATTGTTCTTCGCGACGCCAAACGGAAACAGATGGCGCAGAGATGTTTTGAAGACTGCCTGCGGCTTCACGAGAAACTGAATATAACGACTATCGATCTTGCCGAAGCATACTATGAATTCGCACTTTTCTGGCAGGATCAGGGCGACCGGAAGGAGGCTTCACAGCAGTTGAGCCTCGCCATAGAAACGACGGAAAAGCTTGGCCTCGGAAAGAAAATGAGCAATTACGCGGTGTTACTCAACGACATAGACCCGGAGGCGGCCGCCAAGGCGCAGCTTTCCCGTTTCATGGGAAAAGCCACGGTGGAACAGATTTCCAAGAGGAAGCGGTCGGACGATCTAACCGTGGAACGCCGAAATCTAACATTACTCTTTACTGATATAAGGGGCTTCACTACAATATCAGAGACCTTGGACCTTGGAATTCTGACGCAATTCTTGAACGATTTCTATTCGAACGTAACGCAGGTTATCATCAAGAACCGCGGGCAGATAAACAAGTTCATCGGAGACGCGGTGATGGCGGTGTTCAACATCGACGGCACGCTCGAGGATCACCAAGTATGGGCGGTCCGGGCGGCGATGGACCTCATGCGTACGATTGCTGAAGTCAATCTCATACGTCAGAAACGCGGCGAAGTGAACATAGATATCGGCACGGGCGTGAACACAGGTGAGGTGCTGTTGGGAAGCTTCGGCTCATCGATGCGGCAGGATTACACCGCGATCGGGGACAACGTAAACATAGCCGCCCGGCTTCAGGCGCAGGCCGGCCCGGGCGAAGTGGTCATAAGCGACGCCGTTTACGAATATGTGAAAGACATTGTTGAAGTGGATGACATGGGGGAGAAACCCCTGAAGGGAAAAGGTCAGCCGCTTCATTTATGGAAAGTATTGAAAATCAAGGAATAGAGCAACTTCGGGAGGTATCAGGTGGCGACAACTAACGACATTTACAACGGGATGTGTTTCGAATACGATGGAAACATCCTCGAAGTGGTTGAGTTTCTGCATGTGAAACCGGGCAAGGGCCCCGCTTTCGTTCGCATCAAGACTCGCAATCTCAGAACCGGCGCCGTGGTGGAAAACACGTATAGGGCCGGCGAGAAAATTGAAGCAATCCGCATAGACAAGAGGAACATGGAATACTTGTACATGGACGGCGAGGATTATGTGTTCATGGACACCGAGTCCTACGAACAGTACCATGTGCCGGCCGCAATGCTCGGCGACAGGGTCAAGTTGCTCAAGCCGAACTCGTCCGTGATGATTCTTTTGAACAAACTGGAGATCATGGGGGTCGAACTCCCGCAATTCATGGAATTCACGGTAACATTCACGGAACCGGGAGAAAAAGGAAACACGGTGCAGAACTCTCTCAAGAGGGCCGAGGTTGAGACCGGCGCGGTGATCATGGTTCCGCTTTTCATAGAGAACGGGAGCGTGATAAAAATCGACACTCGCACTTTGAGGTACATCGAGCGTGTCAGCAAATAAGCGTTGAAGGGGCGAGGCGCATTCCGCCCGACCCTCACGCGAAAGAGAGGCAGAAATGAGCGAAAAACCGGAACTCGGTAAAGTTGAAATATTCGACGAAGTCATAAGGACGATTGCAGGAGTGGCGGTTAGCGAAATACAGGGGATCGCCGGTATGAGGGGGACGTTTATAGAAGGCATCAAACAAGCTACGACCGGCAAAAAGGACTTCAGCGCCGGAGTGGATGTCAAAAAAGACGGCTCCGGAGTCAAATACATAATCGATCTTTTCATAATTATCGAATACAATGTCAACGTGATGGAAGTATCTGCTCGCGCGCAGGAAGTCGTGAAGGAGAAAGTCGAGGCGATCACAAGTCAGAGCGTGGCGGCCGTGAATGTCCATGTGGCGGATATCAAGCTGCCGGACTCGCTTTTTGAAAAGAGAACGGAAGAATGATGATGCGATTTCTGTTCGCACTGATCGGACTCTTATTCGACATTGTGATACTCGGATTGTCCGGGTTTGCGATCTATTCGTCCGTCAATCCTGATTTTTTCGCATCGATGTCGGGACAGGCGTCCGAATATCTCTCCGACCAACAGATGCGTATTCAAATAGGCGCGGTCGCCGGGATACTTTTCATACTATCTTTTAGAGGACTTTTTCTTCTTCTTTTCGGCCGCCCGGAAAAGGTTTATTCCATTCGCAGGGCGGAGTCGGGCTCGCTGTCGGTCTCAAGGACGACTCTCGAAAAGATCGTCACTCAAATAGCATCGAAACAAACACCGCAAGCCGTCGTGGGCAATCTTTCCATCAAGCAAGCGGGATCAGCATTAAACCTTAACATGTCCCTGAAACTCGACTTGTCAGGGTGTAACATCGGGGAATATACCGAAGGTTTCGAAAAGGACGTCAGAGCGTATTTCAAAAATTCTCTCGGCATCGAGCTCGGACGCGTCGATATCAAAGCGGAAACCGCGCCGGCGCAGGGTTGAAGACTGAAAAACCGCAACGGGAGCTGTAAATAATCATGTCGGAACAGGAAATCCAATTCCTGAAAAAGCACAAAGCTAAGATAATTTTCAGCTTGTTGTTCATATTGATCGGCATCCTTTTCATGACGCTCGGTTTCCTGAAAACGATGTTCGTACTTCTCCTTGCGATCGCCGGATGGTTTTTCGGCAAGATCGTGGACGACAAAGAACTGATCCGCAGATTCATAAACAACTACTTAGGGAAATAACTTCTATGTCTCGAAACAAAGCAAGGCTTGTGGCCATGCAGGCTCTTTTTCAATTGGATGACGCGGCGGACGCCGTGGACATGGTCATTAAAGTTCGCGGTGAGGAAGAGCAACTCACCGAGAGAGATTATATGTATCTCGACGAGCTCAAGAAAAGCGTGGCCTTGAACCGCAAGGCCATAGACGACTATATCTCGGAATATTCCATCGACTGGGACCTTAACAGGCTCGGTAAAGTCGAGCGCGCGATTCTACGGATCGCGGTCTGCGAGGCGCTTTATTTTCCGGATATTCCCGTGAGCGTATCCATAAACGAAGCTGTTCTGCTCGCGAAGAAATACGGTGCGGACCAGTCGTCCAAATTCATCAACGGAATTCTCGGGAGGTTCAGCCGGGAAGTGGTTGGCGAGAAACACACGGCGTCAGCGCCCGACGAAGATGAAAACAATGACGGGTCGGAAGATTCCGAGTGAAACCGGGAATGACAGGTTCATTTGAATCATTGTTGAAGATAGCAGAGTCACAAGACGCTGTATTTTCCGTAAGCAGACTCACGAAACACATAAAAAGCCTCATCGAAACGGACCCTCTGCTTGAGAATTTTTTGGTAAGGGGAGAGATTTCGAATTTCACAAGACACTCTCAGGGTCACTTGTATTTTTCGCTGAAGGACGAAGCCTCGCAGTTGCGGTGCGTGATGTTTCTGCGTAACGCCGGAACGCTCGATTTTCACCCGGAGGACGGGCAGGAAGTCACAGCGCTCGGCGCCTTGAGCGTGTATGAGAAACGCGGCGAGTACCAGATGTATGTGAGAGCGATGCAGCTTACCGGCGCGGGCGCCCTCTTTCAGGAATTCGAAAAGCTGAAGCAACGGCTCGAAAAGGAAGGATTGTTCGATCCCGCAAAGAAGAAGGATATCCCGAAGTTTCCGGCTCGCATGGCGATAGTGACATCGCCGACGGGAGCGGCGGTACGGGACGTGATAAACATAATATCGCGCAGATTTCCGGCGGTGGAGGTCACAATCGTACCGGCGGTGGTACAGGGAGCGGACGCACCGGAGAGCATCATCAAGGCCTTGAGGCGCGCGGATTCTTTGCCGGATGTGGATACGATACTTCTCGTCAGGGGCGGTGGATCCATGGAAGACCTCTGGGGCTTTAACGACGAGAAGCTCGCGCGAGAGATATTTTCATGCCGAGTTCCGATCATATCCGGAGTAGGGCACGAAACTGATTTCACCATAGCGGATTTCGTGGCGGACCTGCGCGCGCCGACCCCTTCGGCGGCGGCGGAGATCGCTGTGCCGGATCTTGCGGAGATCAAACAAAAGATCAGGATCGCCGAACAACGCATGAAGGGGAAATTTACGGACGCACTGAGATATTACAAATCTGATCTCAAGGCGGCGAGCGCATCGATTTCACCTAAAAGACTTCTCGAAATACTCGACAGGCGTCGCCAGTTGGTGGATGACCACGAGCGCGACGTTTTATCGGGATGGTCGCGTTTCGTCGAACGGAGAACGCGCGAGATGGAAAACCTCGAAGGAAAACTCACGGCGCTCGACCCGACCCGCGTGCTTTCGAGAGGATATTCAATCTGCCGGGACGAAGCGACGGGCCGAATAATAAAAACCGTATCGCAGGTGGCTAATGGAAAACTTTTGAGGACCACGGTGTCTGACGGAGATGTTATGAGCCGCGTCGATGCGGCGGCGTCGGCGGGTCAGAAATCTCTTGAATTCGATCGGCAGTGATCGATTGCGGAATGATTTAAAAATGTGAAAGAATGCGGAGGCCGGACATGGCGAAAAAAGAGACGAAGGTTTCTTTCGAAAAAAACATGGAGAAACTTCATGCGATAGTTCAATCGATAGAAAGCGGCGACCTCGGCCTCGAGGAAATGATAAAGAAGTACGAGGAAGGCGTGCTGATGATCAAATCATGCAGGGAAATACTTGATGAAGCTGAATTGAAGATAAATAAGTTACTTGACGATTCCGATAAAACTGTTCCTTTCAAACAGGAGTAATTATTCCAGCCCCGTTTATATCTCAGAGAGCTTCCGCTATCAGTCGCTTATATAGAGACCTTACGGTTTTCTGAACGTTTTTCTCGGCTACGCCGTAAACGATGCTTATTTCCGATGCACCCTGCGTTATCATCTCGATGTTCGTTTTCGAATCCGATATCGCCGAGGTCGCCCGAGCCGCGATCCCGACGCTTTCTTTCATGCCTTCGCCGACGATCGCTATCATCGCGAGACCTCTCTGCACTTTGATCGTTTCAGGCTTGAGCTTCTTTTCTATCTCCTGAATTATTTCGTCGATCTCTTTTTGCCCGATGCCTTTTCTGATCTTGAAGACCACCGAAATGCTGTCGATTCCCGAAGGTGAATGTTCGTATGAAATCTTGTGATCCTCGAATATCTGGAGGAGTTTCCGGCCGAAACCGATCTCTTTGTTCATCATGTGCTTTTCGAGGTTGATCGCCACGAATCCGAAGTCCGCCGCGATCCCGGCTGGGATTCCACGTTGCGCTTTTCTCATACGAACGATCCAAGTTCCTTCCTTTTCCGGGAACGCGAAATGTCTTACGTGAATAGGGACTCCCGGCGCGTGCTGCAAGATCGGTTGTACGGCTTCATCGTGGAAGACGGAGAATCCGGAATAGGCGAGTTCGCGGAGTTCTCTGAACGTGAGTTTGGGAATAATTCTCGGTTTGGGACTTTTGAGCAGCTTCGGACTTGCCGCGTAAATTCCGGGGACGTCTGAGAAGTTTTCATAGACACGTGCCTTCACCGCCGCCGCGATCAAAGACCCGGTGAGGTCAGAACCGCCTCTGCTGAAGGTCGCGGTTTCGCCGGATGACGTGGCGCCGTAGAAACCGGGAACCACGAGGATATCCTTGGTTCCGGACAGCTTTTCAAGATTCTTGTAGGAAGATTTTTCGGGCGATGCGTTGCCGAAAACCGGAGTCACTTTTATTCCCGCTTCTCTCGGATCGAGGAATCGAGCCCCGAAACCCATTTTGGAGATAGCGTCCGCGAGGACCCTTGCTGACCACTCTTCGCCGAAAGCTTTTACGAGGTCGAGGCGGC
>JAKLIR010000085.1 GCA_022709505.1 bacterium
AGAGTCGGCTTCGACCGCGTGTTCGACACTCAGTTCACGGCCGACCTCACCATCATCGAGGAAGGCAACGAACTTCTGCAAAGGCTCACCAACAAGGGCGTGCTCCCGATGATAACTTCGTGCAGCCCCGGCTGGATCAAGTTCATCGAACACTTCTACCCTGAACTGCTCGACCACGTTTCATCCTGCAAATCGCCGCAGCAGATGTTCGGCGCTCTCGCAAAAACGTATTTCGCGCAGAAAGCCGGAGTGGCCCCGGAGAACATGTTCTCCGTTTCGGTCATGCCCTGCACCGCGAAAAAGTTCGAGTGCGCGAGACCCGAAATGAATTCGAGCGGCCATCAGGATGTGGATGTCGTTCTCACCACGAGGGAACTCGCGAGAATGATTAAACAGGCAGGCGTCAACATGCTCGAACTCGAAGACGAAGATTTCGACGACCCGCTCGGCGAATCCACCGGCGCGGCGACGATCTTCGCGAACACGGGCGGAGTTATGGAAGCCGCTCTCCGAACGGTTTATGAAGTAGTAACAAAAGGCACGCTTCCGTCTCTCGATTTCACAGACGTGCGCGGAATGGAAGGCGTTAAGGAAGCCACGGTTAACGTAGGCGACCTCCCCGTGAAAGTAGCCGTCGCTCACGGTCTCGGAAATGCCCGGAAAGTGCTCGAAAAGATCAAGGCCGGCGAAGCGGACTATCACTTCATCGAGATCATGTGCTGCCCCAGCGGTTGCATCGGCGGCGGCGGACAACCGATCCCGACAAGCTGGGAAATCCGCAACAAGCGCGCAATGGCGATCTACGAGGAGGACAAGAGACTCCCGAAACGGAAATCCCACGACAACGAGCACGTGAAGAAACTCTATGAAGAGTTCCTCAAGGAACCGCTCGGACACAAGTCTCACGAACTACTGCACACCCACTACACCAAGCGCGGCGTGCACTAATCATCAAAGGGGCTGCGGAGACCGGGGTTGACTTCTCGAGAGTCGCCCCACCTCGACGCGACGTCCCGATCAAGGCGAATAATCGATCCCGGCCGCTCTGTCGCGGCCGGGATTGATCCGCCCCTCAGGCACACTCACCCGCGTTCCACCTCCGCGCCACTCGGCTAACTATTCATCAGTCCAATGAATGTTTGCGAATACGAAGGAACCAAGCAGGTTTGTTTTGTGTTTATTGATAAAGTGTTACTATGAATAAACCTGATTCCGTTAATTGGGACTTTGTGCGCTATGACGAATTAGAAAAAGGAATTCCCGTGTAGCAGAGAGTCTGAAAACCTATGATTGAAGATACTATAAAAAAACTGTCCGAAGGTGCTCCCGTCGAGCGAGAGGAAATCGTTAAAATCCTCGGCGATACTTCCGACGAGGCGATGGAAGTTTTGAGAGCCGCCGCGGACTCCGTTAGGGCTCGCGCCGTCGGCGACGAAATCCACGTGAGAAGCCTTGTCGAGATCTCGAACTACTGCAAAAAGAATTGTTCGTACTGCGGACTCAGGACTAACAACACCTCTCTAACACGATTCAGAATGACCGACGACGAGATTTTGCATGTTGTGAAGAAAGAGGCCGCGAGAGGAAGAAAGACCATCGTCGTCCAGTCTGGCGAAGACCCTAATCTGAAACCGGACCGTGTCTGCAAACTCATACGGGAAATAAAGGATGCGGCGGATATCGCGGTCACACTTTCGCTCGGCGAATACTCGCGCGAAGATTATTTCAGATTCAGGGAGGCCGGGGCGGACAGATATCTGTTGAAACACGAGACCATAGACCCGGAATTGTACGCAAAGCTACACCCGGATTGCGAATATTCAAATCGGATTAAATGCATCGAATACCTGAAGGAAGCCGGATTCCAGACTGGCGTCGGGATAATGGTCGGACTGCCCGGACAGTCGCTCGAGAGCATTGCGGACGACATACTTTTCATGAAGCGGATCGACGCGGATATGGCGGGGATCGGTCCGTTCATACCAAGCCCGGACACTCCTCTCGCAGGCGGACCGACAGGTGATTTGCGGCTGACACTTAACATACTCGCTGTCACTCGGCTTGTCATGCCGTACATCCTTTTGCCGGCGACTACGGCGCTCGGGACGATCCACCCGGAAGGACAGAGACTCGGTTTCCGGTTCGGCGCAAACGTGATAATGGTGAACGCCACTCCTCCGCGGATGTGGGAAAACTACACCATCTATCCGAACAGACTCCGCCCCGAAGCAGACGAAAAATATCAAGACAGGAAACTGCAACTGATGATAGAGTCGATAGGTCGAAAAATCTCGACCGGATTCGGACACAGCGCGAGACGCGAAGAGCGCGGCTGAACGGCGCGGATGTGGCGCGCCCGGCGATGTTCGGATAGAATACCTGATATAAATGGAAATTTAATAAAATAACGGAGGAAATGAGAATGGCAAAACACGCGATCTATGGAATTCACATCACGAACAGAATGAAAAACGCTCCGGCGGTGCAAAAACTTTTTTCCGAATACGGCTGCTACATCAAGACAAGGATCGGACTGCACGATGTAAATGAGAACTTCTGCGCTCCCGCGGGAGCAGTCATCCTCGAAATGTACGGCGACGAAAAGAAATATAAACAGCTCGCGGAAAAACTCGCGAAGGTAAAAGGCATCGAAGTAAAGAAGATGATCTTCAAAGCGTAATTTGACTCGGCGACAGAAGGACGCCGCCGCATCTGAGTGAGATGGAAAACAAATATAGAAAAGAGCGCGACTTTCTCGGCGAATCAGAACTGCCGGCGGACGCCCTTTACGGCATCCACACGGCGCGGGCGCGCGAAAATTTCAAGCTCGCGGGAAGAGCCGTCCACTCTGAATTGATAAAAGCTTTCGGCGCGGTGAAACTCGCTTGCTGCACTACCAACCGGGCGCTCGGCGCATGGAAGGATTCCCCCCCCAAGGCTGACGCGATCGAGCGTGCTTGCCGCGAACTCATGGAAGGCCGACTGAATGAGCACATAGTCACGGACTTGCTACAAGGCGGCGCGGGGACAAGCACGAACATGAACGTGAACGAAGTGATCGCCAACCGAGCGCTGCTTTTGCTCGGGAAATCACCGGGCGATTACGACGCAGTCTCCCCGCTCGACGATGTGAACCTTCATCAATCAACGAACGATACTTATCCGACCGCGCTGAAGCTCGCGGCAATCAGGCTTCTTCACGGACTGGAGGAAAGCGTATCGAGTCTGGTGGAAGCTTTTCAGCGACAGGAAATTAAGTTTGCCGGAGTGGTTAAGATCGGCCGGACTGAGATGCAGGATGCGGTTCTGACAACGCTCGGGCGTGAGATGGGAGCGTACGCCGAAGCGTTTTCGAGAGACAGATGGCGGATTTACAAATGCGAGGAGAGATTGCGGGTCGTAAATCTCGGAGGCACCGCGATCGGCACCGGATTGACCGCCCCCCGACAATATATATTCAGAGTTGTGGACGCGCTCAGGGAAATAACCGGCGTTGGATTCGCCCGAGCTGAGAATCCGGTGGAGGCTACGCAGAACGCGGATGTGTTCGTGGAAGTATCGGGGATCCTCAAGGCGTGCGCGGCCTCGTTGCTGAAGGTGAGCAACGACCTGCGACTGCTTTCCTCCGGGCCGGAATCCGGCTTCGGAGAAATCCGGCTCCCCGCTCTTCAGGCCGGCTCCTCCATCATGCCGGGGAAGGTTAACCCGGTTGTTCCGGAAGCTGTCACGCAAGCGGCGATGCTCGTCATGGGATACGATTCGGTGATAGGCTTCGCCTGCGCTTCCGGGAATCTCGAACTGAACGCTTTCCTTCCGCTCGTGGCGGCCTGCCTTCTCGAAAGCTGCGACCTGTTGACCGGAAGCTGCGATCTGTTGAGGCAGAAGTGCGTCGAGGGAATCGAAGCGAACGAAGAGCGATGCCGAATGCAGGTAGAGAATTCAACCGCGGCCGCGACCGCCCTTATTCCTGAAATCGGCTACGAAAAAACTTGCGAGATTATCAGGCTCGCGAAAGAGCACTCCAAAACAATCAGGCAAACGGTGATAGACGAAAACATCTTGACTGAGGCCGAGTTCGAAAAGTTGATAACACCGGAGGCCGTTTGCAGACTCGGCATGCCGGACGCCGGTCTCGAAAAAGGCGGTGGCGCGAGATGAACGCGAAAGCGCCGCGCGGTTTCAGGCTGCACATAGGCATCTTCGGCCGCCGCAATGTCGGAAAATCGAGTCTCCTCAACGCGATAACAAGACAGCACGTCTCGATCGTATCCGAGTTCGCCGGAACCACGACCGATCCCGTGGAAAAACCCATGGAGTTCCTGCCCCTCGGGCCGGTGCTATTCATAGACACCGCCGGCGTGGACGACGTCGGAGCGCTCGGCGAAATGCGCGTGAGCAAAACAAAGCAGGTGTTCGACCGGACCGACCTCGGCGTCCTCGTGACCGACGCGGGTGAATGGGGAGAATACGAAAAGCAGTTACTGACGGAATTGCAGCAGAGAAATATTCCGTCGATAGTCGTGTTTAACAAAACTGATGTCGCCGAACCGCAACAAGGAACTCTTGATGAAATCACGGAAAAAAAGATCAGATACGTAAAGACATCCGCTGTCGGCGGCGCGGGCGTTTCCGATCTGAGACAGGCGATACTCGATTCCGCACCGGATGATTTCGTGAACACGCCGTCGATACTCGGCGACCTCGTCGGCGCCGGAGAGATGGCGGTGCTGGTCGTACCGATCGACAAGGAAGCGCCTAAAGGAAGGCTGATACTGCCTCAGGTGCAGTCCATCCGCGACCTGCTCGACAGCGACGCATACTGCATGGTGGTGAAAGAGCGCGAACTCCGCGACGCCCTCGAACGGCTGAAGCGGCCGCCGAAGCTTGTGGTAACGGACTCACAGGCTTTCCTCAAAGTGGCCGGAGACACCCCGCGGGAAGTGCCGATGACGAGCTTTTCAATTCTCTTCGCACGTTTCAAGGGCGACCTCACGTCCCAAGTCCTCGGAACAATGACGGTCGATGATCTCAAACCCGGAGACCGGGTGCTGATCGCGGAGTCATGCAGCCATCATCCGATAACGGACGATATCGGAAGGGTGAAAATCCCCCGCTGGCTGACTCAATACGTCGGAGGCGCGATCGAATTCACGCACGTTCAGGGGCACGACTTCCCCGAAGACCTCTCTCCTTACAAACTGATCATTCATTGCGGAGGCTGCATGTGGAACCGGAGGGAAATGCTCAGCCGCATACTCCACTGCCGTCAGGCCGGAAAACCTATAACCAACTACGGTCTCGTGATCGCCTACAGCCTCGGTATTTTCGAGAGAGCGCTCGAACCTTTCCCCGCCGCTCTCGATTCCTTCCGCGAAGCGAAATCAAACCTTCCCTCCTGATCCGATTGATTGTGGATTTCAATCACGCGTTCGGGCGGTTTTCGATTCGATGTGTTAAAATATGGATATAGACGCAGCCGTCCGCGTTGTCCCCCCGATTATCACACCGCCTATACGGCCGCGATACGTTTGCCGAAAGGGTGATTTCAATGGATTCGACTGAGAATTACGAGAAATTCATTAGAGAACACTTTACACCGCTGCGTATCAAGGGACTTGCGAATGTTTTCATGGGGAAAAAAACCGCGAAGATAGTTCTCGCCGGTGAAAAGAGAAAAAGGCTGAGCCACCTTTCCCCGCAAAAAGCAGACACGCTCATCGAGAAGTACGATCTGAAAAAATTCAGCTTCGACAACGGAAGAACGTACGTCGTGAACCTCAACGCGGAAAAGAAGACGATGCTGGACTTCTACGCTGAAAGATCGACGGAGGACGCGGAAGACGAAGGCGTTTCGATAAGCGATATCGCCCTTTCAATGGATGAAGATATTCCGGAGAAGTACTTCATCAGCGAGATCGCTCTGGAGATCATAACGGGAGACACGCCCGCAATACTCGAAATGGAGCCGGACGCCGCTGTCGATTTCATCTCCACGGACGAGATCGTCGCCGCTCTCGACGAAAACAAACTGCGATTGCACAACGGCGAAGGATTTATCACCGTGCTCGCCAACGACGAGGAAGTCCCCGATTCGGACAACTACCTCCTCATACTCGACCGCCCCCTGCCCGGCTCTGAGATCTCGCTCGAAGAATTGGACTTGAAGCGGAGGACCGCGATCGACGGATCATACAGGGACGACGTTTCACAGTCCGGCCACGACTTCGAACACATGCTCACGAATCTCGAAGAATGACGCCTAATACGGCAGCCGTACTTTGAACGCTCGGGTATTTCACTTCGGATGGGTCGAGTGTAAAATGTCCATCAGCGTAATTCGACTCGGAATATTTAAATAAAAAGGAATTTTCGCTTCGGACCGCCGAAGCATAGTGTCAAAATGAAACCACCGCCCGCGGACATACGCATCGACAGAGACTGCCGTTGGTTCGCAAACGGGCGACCCGTAGTTCATGAAAAAATCTTCAAACTCTTCTGCGCTTCGCTCGTGCGCGAACAGGATTCTTATTTCATCAGGATAGGCGAGCAGGAAAACCCGGTGATCGTGGAAGACGTCCCTTTCCGCGTGAAATCGTTGTTCGTCGAAAACACGGGCGACGGTGAAGATGCCTTAAACATCTATTTGAACGACGACAGGATTTTCAGGCTGGACCCGGCCACTCTCAGAGCCGAAGAAGGCGGCTCGGTGTACTGCTCCATTCCGGGGACGAACATGGAATCGAAATTTTCACGCGAAGCCCTAATCCAGCTCGGCGAGCACCTCGAACACGACCCTGACGCCGACGTCCATTTCATCATCTTGAACGGAACGAGATACGAACTCCCCTCAACAAAGCGCGAATGAGACTTTTCGATTGATTTTATTATATTAAATTGATCTCAATACAATATATATTTTACATTCGAGGTCATATTATTGCCTTTCCGGGTGATGATATAATATAGTGTCGCGGGATGGAAAAACGCTTTGGCGGGGCAATAAATGATATACAGTCTGGTACTACTCAACAAACCAGTCATAAATTCGGACAGGAATGAGAAAATGGGCCGGGTTAAAGGCTATGTGATCGACCCGGACAAAAAAAAGGTCATTGCCTTCATACTGGCGCCGGATGCCGAAAAAGCGTCGCTCGACGTGATCCCATTCACAAACGTGAAAAGTCTCTATGATAATGCCGTGATAGTTGAGAACCTTCCGAGTCCGGTGCAGATATCCGACGCGCCGGATATATTGAACATATTTTTAAAAGACATTGCGCTGCTCGGCGCTCAGGTGATTACCGACACCGGTATGCTTGCCGGATCAGTTCATGATTTCGCAATTTCGGAAAAGACCGGAGAAATAGCGCAGTTGGGCCTCGTGCCGGAGAGGCCTGAAACCCCTCGGATAGATGCAAAGCATATACTGAAAATCACACAAGCCCGGATAATCGTATCCGGAAAATCGCTCGAGGAACCGCCGCCGCCGCCGCCGGAGCGCGTGCGTCCCGCCGCTCCAGCGCCCGCTAAGATTGACACGGAGATAACCGCCGCTCCGCCATCGTTCACGGAAGAAAAGAAACCCGCGATGGAACCCGCCGAAGAACAGATTTCAACCGACGCGGCGTTGATAGCCGAATTTGAAATAGAACCTCAGAAGGAACCCGAAGCGAAACAAACCCCGAGGGTGGGCCGGGAATCCATGTCGGTCCTACAGGAATCATTCCTCGAAATGACCCGCATCCTCATAGGCCGCCTCAACGCCATAGATCCGTCCGAGCGGATCGACAACCTGAAAATGGAATTACTGGAATCAATCCGTAACACCGGCTCGGAGAAGACTTCCGATTCACCGGACGCCGCCCCACCCGCTCTCGAACTCGTTATCGAAGAGAAAATCAAACGAGCCGTAGCATCCCAGTTCGAGCCCATCAAGGAAGAAATCCGCCTTCTCGCCGAAAAGTTTTCCACTGCGCCGGAAGTTCAACTTCCTGAAATCAACATAGAGCCGCCCGACCTTTCGCCGATCAGCAAAACAATCCGCGACCTCGAGGACAAACTCGAAAAGACGGCGGAGTCGATAAGGGGCGCGCTTCCCAAAAACGACGGAACGGCGCAGCTCGAATCACTGAAAGGATCGCTGTCGGCGGTTTCCGACAAAGTTGAAAACCTTCGCGGACAAATCCCCGCGAAGGAAGACATCCGTAAACAGATCAGCGACCATGCGAAACTTTTCGAGGAAAAGAGCGCGGCATTGCAAAAAGCTATGTCGGCCGAACTCGAAAAGCACGTTAAATCGCTTCGGGACGGAATTGCGAAAACAGAAGTTCCGGCCGCTCAGCAGCTCGACACACAAGCTCTCGAAAACTCCCTGCGCTGTCTAATCGAAGATTTCAGGGACCAGTTCGCAACGCAGCTCGCGGTGGAGCTCACCGAACAAGGTAATGAAACAACGGACAAGACATTGAAGTCGTTTGTGAACGAAATTAAGAAGCTTGTTGAACCGCTCTCGTCCAAAGCAGACGCATTCATCGCTTCCTCCGCCGACAAGCCCGGAATGGATAAAGAGCTGAAGGAAGGCCTCAAGAAAATAACCGCCAAGATGGAAGAAGCTCTTGAAGAAAACGCGGCCGCCGTGAAGAAAGAAACAGACAAGAGCCTGAGAAACGCCGTCAGGGAAATTGTTGATCCGATAAAAGCAAACATAGCCGAAACCTCCGCGATATATCCGGAAATATCCCGAAAAATAGCCGGCGTGGAATCCGCCGTCGCCAAGCTTCTTTCATCTCCCGAGAACGATTCGGAAAATGAATTGCGGCGTGAGGTGAAGGCGATCGCCGACGGTTTCGATTCCATGCGCGAATCAATTTCTGACGCACTGGAGGAAAGGATAGCGAAACAGACGGACGCATCAGCGAAGACTTCGGAATCCCTAAAGGAACTCATTGCCAAAGTAGATAAAAGAATAATCGAATTGCGCGAGCAGCAATCGGCCGCGGCGACCGAACTCGATGTGGTGAGAAAAACAATTCTCGACGAGATAAGAAGTTTTTCAGAAGCCGCCATGAAGCCGGAAGACATGATGGTAGTCCGGGAATGGCTGAACGAGATAGCAACCGCGATTTCGGGTTCGTTGACGGAGAAATTCGAGACTGCGCTTGGTTCCGCGAACGCAGGAATGAGAGACGCATACGGCGCCGCCGCAAACGAACTCAAAACCATATTCGGCGCGGCCGCGGCCGAGATGAAAAGCTCATACGGCGCGGAGACGGCTGAAATAAAAGCTCTCATGGGTTCGACATCGGAGCGCTTCGAGACGGCGTTCGGAGCGGTTGCGGACCGGTTGGAAAGCGCCTACGGCGCGGCGGCCGATGATGTGAAATCCGTTTTCGGTGAATTGGGCCCGAGAATCGATAATGCTTTCGCATCTTTGAAAGACGCCGGCGCCGATTTGCCGAGAAAGATAGAATTGCTCACGGACGATCTGGCGAAAAAACTCGACGAACGGCTCTCAAAGCTCTCTGAAAAAGAGGCTGTCACGCCTGAAATGATAAACGGCCTAAAGAACGAAGCGCTCGGAAGCATTCGCGAGCTCGGGAGCATTCTGAACGGGCAAGTCAAGCAGTCGGCCGAATCGCATTCGAAAGAGATAGGTGAAATCGCAAGCGGATTCAAAGAGAAACTCGAATCCGCGATATCCGCCTTGAACAACCAGATCGCCGTCAGCCTCGAATCCAGCCGAGCCGGGCTG
>JAKLIR010000086.1 GCA_022709505.1 bacterium
GCGGACGCGACATCAGCGTACCGGTCACTCTCGACGACATCCCCGTATTCGTCCGCGAAGGCGCCCTGATCCCCCACGGCCCCGTCATGCAGTTCATCGGCGAAAAACCTTCCGATCCCTTAACGGTCCACTACTACCCTTCGGCCAAAGTGACGAGTTTCGAACTGTACGAAGACGACGGGCAGACGAGAGATTACGAACACGGCGAGTTCGCGATCACAAACATTCGGGGCGTGGCGGAGCCCGGCGACGGCGTGACTGTCAAAATAGACGGACCCTCCGGCCGCTATAAAAACATGCCGAAGGTGAGAACCTACTCCGTCGTCGTCCATCGCATGAAAACGGCGCCGAAATCGGTGATCATCAACGGTGTCAAAGCCGAACCCACGGATTTCTCTTACGACGACGCCGCGAAAACTCTCACCGTCACGGCAAAACCGTCGAAAGGCAACCTCGAATTCAACATAAAATGATCAGGATGAATTTGAACCGGCTTTAAACCGAATCAGTCATTGGAGTTCGGGAGAAATCTTTATAAAGCAGTCCCGAACGGATCGTTATCCGAGTTTTTCGGCCCGAGAGCCCAGACGCAATCATGCCCCTCACGAACGCATTTATCTCTCCTTGCACACCATTTCGCACCGGAGACGTAACCCGATACGTCAACATCCGCTTCCGTCTTCGCCTGAATAATTTTTCTGCTTTCGAAAAAAATGACATTATCGTCCACTTTTGAGCAATGTCTGACGCTCGATTTAATGTCGTAGCCGCCGTATGTCATTTGTCATGCTCCGCGAACCGGTTGAGGAGGAAAAAGTCAACTCGAAACAACAATACACCATGCCGCCGCATCACGCATAGGACGCAAATTGGCAACTTTTCCGCAGAGGGTTGCGCTTCAGCGCCACCCTCCCATTGTTTTACCGGAAATTGAATGCACGGTGAAATTACTATTTAAAAACGAGCCGCGCTAAGATGATAAATATACCGACGATTACTTACCCTCTTTGATCCATGCTTCGTTTAAGGCGGCATGTTTGATCCCGTCGCGGTTGAATGAATACGTAACGTGGATCAAGCCATCGCGCGTCTGAATGATCGCGGGGTAGGCGTAGCTGCCGGTGGCGTCGGCTTCGAGGTTCCGTTTCCACGGCCATGTGCGCCCTTCATCCTCGGAGAGAGCGATCGTGAGCGGATTCCGGTTCGAGTTGCTGTCGTTGAACGCGAGAGCGACGTGGCCGTCGGCGAGTTTGACCATATCCACCGCGGAGCCGGGATTCGGCAGCCCGGAAGGCGCGGCCTTCGACCATGATTTGCCGAGGTTGGAGCTTTCGGACTGCATGATCCCGCCTTTCGCCGCGTTGCGAAGCATGCAGTAAAGATTGCCGTCCTTGCGCTCTATAACCGTGGGTTGAAGCGTCTGGTACTGTGAAATATAGCCCCAGTTATTCCATGTTTCCCCGCCGTCCGAGGAAATGAAAAAGTGGGGTTGAAAAACGCCTTCGTCGTAGAGGGGGAGCAGGATCCGTTTGTCTCTGAGGACGATCGGTTTGTTGCGGGTCATCCATCCTTTTTTCTCGCGGATCGTGCGAGGTTCGCTCCACGTCCGGCCGTAGTCCGTCGAATATTTCGCCAATATCGGGCAATCGTTCCACGACTTGCCGTAAATGGCGACGAAGTAGAGCCAAAGCTTTCCGTTAGGGGCTTCGAACAGGACGGGATTGCCGTCGCTGAGGTCCGGCGTATCGTGAATCACAACCGGTTTCGTCCATTCTTTTTTACCGGCGGGGATGCGTGAAGAGAAAATCGCCACGTCGGTGGCTTTTTCGAACGCGCCGACATACCATGCCGCGACGAGGTCCCCGTTCTTGGTCTCCACAATCGTCGAACCGTGAGCGGAGGGATAGCCGGGTATTTTGTCATAAATCATTTCTGCCTTGAAGTAAGGTTTATCCTGTTTTTTCACTGCGGCCGATGCGGGCGGCGTCGCAAACATCAGGACCCCAACGGCTATCAGTGCGATCATCTCAATCATTTTCGCTATTCTTTTTTTCATCGATTGAACCTCGTCGGAATTTTTCAGGGCGGGTATTTCCTTATTATTAACCCCGGATTCGTCAATAGCGCGCCGAATCCGGGTTAAATGGGAGCGCCTTGTTAATTATATCTCCAATTTCGGACATTGAAGAAGAATCCGCTTCAGATTTCAACTCCCCTTTCGGCGAGGAAGCGAACCACGGCGTCGAACCGCGGCATTCCCTTTCTGCCGCCGGGCACAGTGCATTTGACTGCCGATGCGGCGCTCGCGAAGAGCATCGTTTTTTCGAGCGGCCAGCCTTTGAGGCAGCCCACGAGAAACGCCCCGTGAAAAGTATCTCCGGCGGCCGTGGTATCCACCGCTTTCACTTTGAACGCCGGTGTGCGGACGAGTTCGCCTTTCGCCACGCAAACACAACCTTCCGAGCCGAGCGTGACGCCGGCGATTTCCGGGCCGAGAGCGGCGAGCCGTCCGGCCGAAACTTCGGGGTCCGTTTCACCGGTCAGAGCCTCCGCCGCGGCGCGCCCGACGATGAAGATGTCTATGTTCTCGATGAAATCCAGAAGCGTTGTGAATCTCGGGCTTGGGTCTATCGAGATTTTCAGGCCGAGTTTCCGGGCGCGGCGCACGGCGGGCAGCGCGGCGTCCGCGAAATAGCCGTCGATGTGCAACGCGTCGAACCCAGCGAGCGCATCGTCCGGTATTTGCTCTCCGAGCGATTCCGAGCAACCGGGATTGCACACTATGCTGCGCCCGCCCGTCTTTCTGTCCGAGAGTATTATGCTGAACGGCGTGGATTCTCCGGGCGCCGCGATCACGCGGGATACGTCCACTCCCTCTCGCTTCATTTCATCGATAACGAACCTTCCGTTGTCGTCGTCGCCGACTTTGCCGATCCACGCCGTCTTTGCGCCGAGCCTCGCGGCGGCCGCGACTGCGTTCCCAACAAGACCGCCCACTTGCCTCTCGAAACCCAGCATGTACTGATGCTCATCCGGCCGCGGCAATTCCGCAACTTCACTTATCAGATCGACTGTCGTTATACCTATGCCGAGTATTCTTTCAGCCAAACAAAGCACCCCCCTTCGAACAGGTCATGATTATAACTCATCCGGCGTGAAAAAATACATCCGTCCATCCTCGTTTTCACCGAGCCCCTTTAACCCGGATTCGTCAATAGTGCGCCGAATCCAGTGCAATGTTCATAGCGGCGAACTGCTTCGTTGTCGTCACATTTTGTCGTTCACGTACATCCCGGTACGCTCACCGCCAAGATGCTCCTTCCGCCTTGCATTTCATCCGCTCTGAATCATTGCCACCGAATCCAAATGACGGATTCGGTTTTAACCATTCACGCCGAAACGAGTCAAATACTATTGTACGTCGCGGTAAATTCATGCCTATTACGAGGTGGAAAAAATGAGAAAAACGAACTTTAAGAAAATTTCAGTCCTGAGCATCTCCGCGGTTGCGGCTGTCTTGATCTTCGCATTGCGGGCCGCGGCATATTCTCCGTTCGACGAGAAAGCAATAAAGTTCTGCGCTGAGGACCCGCAGCTTTGCGACACGATGAAGGAAATGCGCTCGTTCTGCCGGGACAACGGAAAATATTGCTTGCAGAAAAGAGATCCGAAAAGAGACAGGGGGCTGAGAGGCGACGACGGCAGATGGAGATCGGACGGCAACTCGCTCATGAAAAACCCTATGAAGAGAGGCGATTTGAGAGATTACTCCAAAGCCATGGTTGATTTCGCGAAAGGATTCAAACGATTGTGTGAGAGTGGGGACCGAGACGCATGTAACATCGTGCGGGAAGCAGTGATTGTCGTGCGGGACTGCTCCGGCTACATGCGGGAAGACTCGGGTTTCGTCAACGATGAAATAATGTCTTTCAATGAAAAAAGAGCGGAAGATTTAATGCCTGTAATAAAAGCCTGCCGGGATAAAAAAGCCGGGAAAACATGCACGGATGAAAAGTTAAGACTCGGCAGAGTGCTTGACTCTCTAAAAAGAAGCTCGAAAAATCCGAGGGCGAGCGAACATTCTTGCGACCTTATGACTATTCAGGGACTGGACTGCTTGGGAAAGAGGCCCGGATGCAAACCGAATGATCCCAAGCCTCGCGGAAAACACTGATCTCGACCAACGTGGCGAAACCTCCCCTGTTTCCCCCGGGCGCTGCCGATGTGCGAAAAATCCACGACAATCCCCCTGCCCGGCGGAACGACATGAAAAACATTATTTGACAACATCCGTCGGCGCAAGGTATATTCACGGAACATATCTTGCGCGCCGGCATCGGCGCTTTCAATAAATCGGTCAATGCAAACTTTGGGGAGGCATCTAATGGTAAAAATACCGGTTTATTTTTTTTGTGCTCTTTTTTTTCTTTTCTGCGCGGGTAACGCAACAGCATCCCAGAAAAAAGTGGTAACACCGAAAGCGGCGATTTCCGTCAACTACTGGGGATCGAGCCTCTACAAATCTTTCCCCACGAGGAACGAGAAATCGAAGCAAGGGTTTTTCCCCGTTTTCATAGGTGCGGTAAAGGTCGCCGACCGTTTGAGCGCGACCGGCGAATGGGGAAAAAGCGGGTATTCAGTAATAAGCCCGTCGAGACAAAGCAACCTTCCTGAGAAAGCGAGCCGCACGGTGCTCGGTGTGAAGTACGACGTGATGCCGGGCGTTTACGCGGCTCTGTCATTCCCGTACATGAAACTCCAACAGGACAACGATTTGAATTACAAAATGACGGCGACGATCAGCGGCGTGCAGATCGGGGGCGGCCTTTCGATGTACATTAAGGAGCCGCACCTCGGCGCGGGATTAGAGTTCAACATGGTGCCGCGGATGAACGTGAAATACGTAAGTCCCACGATGCGTTCGAAAGCGGACGGAACAGGAATGGACATCAAGGTTCTTTTGAGCTACAAATTCAACGATCCGAGATTTTCCATTCACGCGGGATACAGATACATGTCTCTCAATGCGGGCGAAGCGCTCGTTTCCGGAGTGACGGCCGTGCCGAGCGTGAACTACCGGCTGCGCGGCCCGTTCATGGGCGTGAAGTACGCGTTCTGAAACGCGGGAAGCATACGGCGCAATAGTTTGCCGCAGCCTCCGACGCAATAGGCGACCCATCATTGTTTTTACGGCACATTCAGGTGTGATCGAGATACGCCGGCGGGAAAACCACGGCTGGGTTTCTTGGCGCCCCTTCGTTCCGGCGCGGAGCGCCGGAACGAAGGGGTTCGACCGCTCCGCGGTTACAAAGTTACACGCCCGAGCCGGTATCATTTTATGGAAAGCGTGCGTGCTAATAAGTCTGTGATCGCCGTAAAATATGTAAGAACATATATACGAGTGTTTTAAAACCGAATCCGACGACTGGATTCTGCCTTCTATCGACGAATCCGGGCTGAATTTTGGAGTGCGAAAATTCATTTTCGCTTTCATCGCCGGGAATTGATTCCCTGCGTAAGCAAGGCGTCGATAAATCGTCGCACTCCAGATCAAGAATCTTCATCCGGTCCGTTAGCCCGCACCCGCCTTGCCCCGAAAAGACCACCCCTGACATCGTGTCCCCGCATGGATTCCGGGGCTCGGCCCGGAATGACGAAAAGAGAGGTGCCGGGATGACGTACACTATGGAGAAGAAGAGGAGCAGCAAGACCACTGAGAATAGAATTCGCCCTCGTTCCGGTGCTCCGCGCCGGAACGCATGGTGCGACCGCTCCGCGGTCGCTAAATCACACGCATGAAACACCCGCACTTGTCTTATGTTACGACACGGTGCACCGGAACGAGAAAAAAAAGAAAAATAACGGCCGGGTGCGGAGACCCGGACCCTACAAAAACACAATGCATTAAAGGCCGCGGGAGCGGCCTCGCATCGCGTTACGACACGGAGCGCCGGAATGCATGGTGCGACCGCGGAGCGGTCGTAAAGTTACACGCCCGAGCTGGGATCAGACTTTCTGAAGCTCTTCCGGATTCATCGTCCAGCGAAGAAGCCATTCGCCGGGCCCGGGAAATTTCGCCGTGGTGATCTTCGCGACCCCTCCGGGTTTCAATTTGACCTGAACGGAGTCCCCGTTCCCGGTGCAGTATGAAATGAAATCGGTCAGGTGCGGCACGTGGCCCACGACGACGACGGTTTCTTTTCCTATCAACTTGTTCAGCAAGCCGTCGAGCTTCTTCTCGTTTCCGGGCTGCGCAAGAAAATCGACGGTTTCGACATAGTTCGTGCATTTGAAATGTTCCGCTATTATGAAAGCCGTCTGGACGGCTCGGCGCGCCGGGCTCGTCAGCATGTAGTCCGGAACGCCTATGAGTTTTTCCATCGCGGGAAGACACGCTTTCACAGAACTCACACCTTCTTGCGTGAGAGCTCGCTGTTCGTCCGGTTCGCCTTGAACCGCTTCCGCCGCCGCCGCGTGTCTTATGAGATAAACGTTCATGTGCTTGTTACTCCTCCCCGCCTCTACTTGCTGTTTTGCGCACTCTTTTTAGAAAGTTTCAGGAACCATTCCGCACGCTTGTTATCCGGTTGTAGTTCGAGCACTTTCCTCCAGAACGGGATAGCGTCCGCGAAACGCCCCTGCTCGAACCTGATGCGAGCGAGCCAGAGCCATGCGTTTGCGAACGACGGGTTTTTGTTCACGGCTTCCGAATACTTGGCCGCAGCCTCGTCGAGTTTCCCTTTTTCATAAAGGAAGAATCCGTCCCTGTAAAGTATGTATGCTTCCGCGCCGTTGTCCTTCATCCCGCGCGCCTCTTTGAGAAGCCATATCGAGGTTTTATCTTTCGGATCGAGCGCCTTGAGTTTCTCGAAAGCTTTCACGGCGCCTTCCGTGTCGCCCTGTTCGAGAAGCACCCTCCCGAGCCAGAAATATCCGTCCTTCAAATCAGGGTCGAGCTTGACCGCGAGTTCGAGTTGACGGACGGTCTTCGACGCATCTTCTCCGAGATTGTAGAAATTCACGCCGATCCATCGCCGCGCCGCCGCCGCGCGCTTCGCCGCTTCATCGTGACATTTACCGTCCGGGTACTTGTCGAGTATCTTCTCCCACACCTGAACCGATTGGCCGTACCACGCGGCGGCGTCATACGCACGGGCGAGCTTTGCAAGCAGTGCTTCGGTCTCGCCGTTTTTCTTGATAGCCGCCTGATACTCCGAGATCGCCCGCCTGAACTGCTTGCTCTCGGACGCCGCGTCGCCCTTCGATTCCTCCGCCGCGGACATGAGGGAAAAACTTACCGCTAACATTGCTGATATTACGATTATCATCTTGATCTCCAGCTTGAAATTCCTCATATCCGCCTCCGTTTCGAATTGATTGAACCCGGATTCGTCAATAGTACGTCGGATTCGGGTTAAAACCGATTCGTATATAAATAAGTATTGATTTTATGTTTGACAACTTACAAGCGCCGATGAATCAAATTTTCATCAATTTCGGTCACACGCGCGTCACTCCCGCCAATTTTCTCGGAATCGTCCGTTTGTAACCGAGTTTCGGGAACCCGAGGGTGATACACGCGTAAACCTCTCTGTCGCGGGAAAGCTTGATGATGTCGCGTATCGCCGGAGACCGGTTGCACGCCGGAGGTAAAAGTCCGTTGATACAAGAACCCACTCCGAGCGTTTTCGCCGCGAGCGTGGCTTGATACGCGGCGATGATGCAGTTCATTTCCCCTTCCGGCTCATTCACCGGGCTTGTGAATAACAAGACTGCCGGCGCATCCCGCATCAATTCGTCTCCCGCGCCTTCCTCCCGCCATCTTCGATACCATCTGAACCCCGGCATCACGAACGTTTCCAGCGTTCCCACCATTTTTTTACCCGCTTTTTTCGATATGAAAAAACGTGCAATCGGATTCGACAAAGCTTTGTCCAAACTCGAATACATTTCATACGCCGCCGAGGAAATCTCCGCGAGCTTCTCCGCTGAATCCACCACTATCACGCCCGTGGAGCAACTCCCAGTTCCGGTCGGAGCAGAGGCAGCGACATGCAGAATCTTCTCGATTATTTCCATCGGTAAAGGTTCTTTTTTATATCGCCTCACCGATCTTCTCGATTTAAAAAACGCCGATAAATTTTCATAGGACACCCCGCTATCCCGAACCGGTTCGAATCCCGCCGGATCGAGCCCTTCAACAACAATGGCGCCCGAAGGACAAACCGCAACGCACTGCCCGCACTTCATGCATACATCCGCTCGCCCCTCGAAGACAACGGCTTTCTTCCTCCCGTTCTCTTCCGATATCACGGGAACACGCCGGGGACAAACGGAAACACACAGCCCGCATCCCTTACACTCGACTTCCTTGATTAAGATCGGTGTTTTGGTCATATCACGCCTTCTTTGCAATTGATGTTTTTAAAATTAAAGGAAAATCCAGATAGTATATTTACATTCTATTCATGATAGACGGCATTGGAAATGCTCGGACCAAAAATTGCCGGCATGATACCTCAATTCTACATTTGTTTCATAAACTCGGATTCGTCAACAGTGAAACGAATCCGGTTTTTTCAGCTACATGATGTGTGGCAAAAAAACAACACTTGTAATGAATTGACAACAACAATTAATGACAATTCTTCATGGAATCAATTGATATATCTGAGGCATGATTTTGAAAAAGACATAAAAGCCATTTCGCAAAGATATTAATATTATCAGCATGGTTTTCGATATTTCTCAGTCTTAGAGCTATAATATCAACTCTTCAGAGTAAATTTCCGAACATGATAAACACGCTGAACTATATATTTGATGATCTAAATGCCCATAATTTATGGCATTGACATGATTACATCCAAAATCAATTTTACTTTTATAAAAAGCATAAATTCATTATGATTGCGTTTTATCCTACAGAAATAATACGGTGTCCTCCTTCTCGGAAAGGCGCCCGGGGTGGCAAACCTATATATTTTGTGCGATTAATAATGTAAAATATTATTATTTTCTTGCCCGCGAAACGATATGTTAATATTTACATACAAATCGATATGTCCCTAATCGAATCGATATAAAATCATTTTAAATGCGTTTGATTTTTTAGACGGCAGGGAAATTGATTTAAAGATATAACATATTGTTGATTAAATATCTTAAATAGAGATAAAATAGAGATGAGCCAAACCACCGGAGGCGTCAAATGTTCCAGAAGACAGCCCGAATAATCATTCCAATACTATTCGCGATAGGCCTCACGCCGATAATATCGAAATCGCACTATATCATGGTGCCGCCGAGTTTCTGCAACTACAGATCATTCAGCGACTCCACGTGCAAGTTGTGCGATCACGACATCGGGCTCGAGGGACAAATAACCACATTCGGCCGGGACATCCCGATGGGAGCTTCTTTCGCGCCGACGATAGACGACGTTTGGTGGGACAGGATCAGTCCGTTTCCGAATGAAACATTTTACATCCGGATAAAGGCGGCGCCGTCATCGAGTTCGGCGGGCGGCGACGGAGTTGACTGGGGCGCGCAAAAATTATACTGGGCTGAGCTCGCATACACTTTTTCGGGCGGCAGCAGTTGGTACATGAATAATCCGGAAAACAGATACGCCGGTCCCGGAATACCGATGGATTATTTCAACCGGGAAGTTCTGCAAGTCAAAAACGTCGGAAACATAAAATATAAGATGTATCAAGGCACGACAA